>NZ_LJQT01000468.1:33123-54952 GCF_001400515.1 Pseudomonas meliae
CGCTCCGCGTCACAGATCTGCGCAGCAACACCCTCTCAAGGTTGGGCGCAGAGGCTTCAGAAATGCGTTCCCGCGCTGAGCGCGGGAACGAGCGTCACAACTGGATCGTGCTTAGAAGAACACCTTCACCAGCAAACTCGCGGTGTTCTGGTCGGTGTCGAACGAGCGGCTGTCCTTGATGCCGTATTTGTTGGTCCAGTAATCGTATTCGATACCGACGTACAGCTGACGCTCAGGGTAATTCAGTGCCTTGCCCAGGTCATATTTGATCTGCGGGTTGAAGTGCAGGTTGGAGTGGTAAGTACCACGCGACGTCTTGTCGTTGTCCACTACCCAGTCCATGAAACCGTCGATCAGCACATCCGATTTGCCCATGGGGATGGTGTAGGACCACACCGGGGTAATCTGCCATACGCCATCGCCCGGACGGTTGCCTTCAGTCTGGCGCTGGTAGAAGTTCAGCTGGAAGTAGTCGAAACCCGGGATCTTCAAATCGAACGCCGGGCCGATCAGGTAAGACTCGTTATCGCCTTCGCCAAATTCGTAAGTTGCCGCAATCAGCACATCGCTGATCGGGCCGAACTCGAACTTCTGGCCAAATATCTTGCCCAGCGACAGGCGGGGCGAGAATTCACCGTAATAGGTGTTATCGCCAGCCGTTGCGTCTCCCTTACCGTTGTAGAAAATCTTGTCGACGAAGAAGAAGTTGTCGCCGTACTTCCAGCTGTCAGCATGTTCAAAGGTGAACGTCTGCTGGTTTGCCGGGTTGACGGCAAAGTCTCGTCCATTGAGATAGGTCAGGCTATTGCTCTGCCACTGGAAGATATCCCCGGCCATGGCTGGCGCAGCGGCCAGCAGACTGCTGGCCAGTAACACGCTGGAAAACGTACGGTTCATGCGGTGAGTCCCTTGAAGTAGATCGTGATTTTTTCAGACTGGCGTTCTCTAAATGACGCCTTGTCTGTGGTTGCAGTAATTTGTCTGTCTGGTCAGCTTTGTGTTGTTAGCAAGAGCTGCGCCAAACAGCGAAAAAAGTTGAAGTAATCCCCAAACCGGCATCAACGTGTCGGTTTCAAGTCATTTTTCCGGGTCGACAGAGTCCTGACCGTACAGTCAGCTAGTTGGCTGTTCGGTCAAAGTCAGCGTACAAGGAGCGGTTGTCCGGTTTTGCAGCGGCGGCGGAGAATACTGACTTGCGTTGTCTGGCTCAAGTGCTCCAGCGCAGGGCGTCTGGAGCGAAAGTGGGGCGAGTGCGCCCCTTTTCAGGGGCGCTTGGTTAGCGAGGGGCTCAATTAGTGTGTGCGCCTTGATCGACCCAGGCACCGACCAGTTCGCGTTCCTGCTGTGTCATCTGGGTGATGTTGCCCAGCGGCATGATCGGCGAGGTGACGGCCTGCGCCTTGATGCGCGGGGCCTGCTGCTGAATCTGTTCTGGCGTATCGAACATCACCCCCGCAGGCGCAACGCTGAACAACTGACTGGTAGGCGTGGCCGAATGGCACACCGTGCAACGATGCTGAATCACTTCATGCACTTTGGCGAAGTCCGCGCCGGTACTGGCAGGCTTGGCCTCGACCGGCGCGGTGACCGGCTCCGGAGGTTTCTCGTCGGCCCGATGACCGCCGACTGCGGTGCCGGGCAGCGGTTGATAGACGATTTTCGCGGGAGTTTGCGCAGGGCCGGTGACGTACGCCAGGCAGAGCATGCCCAGCGCAGCGACCGGCAGGGTCCAGGCGAATCGATGGCTGTCATGTCTTGTATTGAAATAGTGGCGCACCAGGACCGCCAGCAGTGCGATGCCCGCCAGAATCAGCCAGTTGTACTCACTGCCGTATGTGCTCGGAAAGTGATTGCTGATCATGATGAACAGCACAGGCAGAGTGAAGTAGTTGTTGTGTCGTGAACGTAACAGGCCCTTGGCGGGCAGGCTTGGGTCAGGCGTGCGGTTCTCGGCAATGGCGGCTACCAGGGCGCGCTGGGCCGGCATGATGATGCGGAACACGTTGCCGACCATGATGGTGCCCATGATCGCGCCCACGTGCAGGTAGGCACCACGACCGCTGAACACTTTGCTGAACTCGTACGCCGCGGCCACCAGCAGCAGGAACAGGATCAGGCCCAGCAGTGCAGGGCGCTTGCCCAGTGGCGAGTCGCACAAAAAACTGTAGATGAACCAGCCGACGAACAACGAACCCAGGCCGATGTGCACGCCCTCGGCACCACTCAGGCTGCTGCCCGGCGCCAACAGGTACAACGTCGGATTGGCGTAGAACACCACGCACAACAGGGCCACGCCCGACAGCCAGGTTGAATACGCTTCCCATTTGAACCAGTGCAGATTCTCCGGCATGGTCGGCGGCGCGAGCTTGTACTTCTCCAGGTGATAAATGCCACCGCCGTGGATCGCCCATAAATCACCGGACAACCCTTCACGCGGGTTGCTGCGGTTGAGGTTGTTCTCCAGCCAGACAAAGTAGAACGATGCGCCGATCCAGGCCACGCCCACAATCATATGAATCCAGCGTACGCCCAGATTCAGCCATTCCATCATATGTGCCAGCACGGTTTTTACCCTTCCAGTGGGTTGGGATCGAGAACCAGCAACTGGCTCTCGGCAAAGTAATGCTCGTCGCAGTTGTTGCCCGTTCCACTGCGATCAACCACCAGGAAGTCATCCTGCTTTTCGATCGTCAGCACCGGGTGGTGCCAGACGCCGCGATGGTAATTGATACCCTGCCTGCCGTTGGACACGAAGGCGCGGGTCAGCTCTGACTCGGGTGCATCGCCAACCGGCGCGACCACGATCAGAAAGGGGTTGCCGAGCAGCGGGATGAAGGCCTGGCTGCCCTGCGGGTGACGCTCCAGCATGCCAATGGTCAACGGCATCGGCAGCGCTTCGGCGCGGAATATGCTGATGATCGCTTTGTCATCCGGTTGCGCGGTCTGTACTTCAGCCAGACGATGAAAGCGCATGGTCGAGCCGTTATTGATCATGAAATGATCGCTGCCATCGGTTTCGATCACATCACCGAATGGCGCAAAAG
Source organism: Pseudomonas meliae (assembly GCF_001400515.1). Taxonomy (NCBI): domain Bacteria; kingdom Pseudomonadati; phylum Pseudomonadota; class Gammaproteobacteria; order Pseudomonadales; family Pseudomonadaceae; genus Pseudomonas; species Pseudomonas meliae. Next base: position 36,168 of record NZ_LJQT01000468.1, read on the forward strand.
CTTCCTTGGTCAGTGGCTCGATTATCAGTTTGCGCATGCGGATTCTTCTTCAATGGCTTCAGGGTTTATCGCACTTGGCGCGCCTGGAATACGGTTCTCGCCTGCTTCTGCCCGAAGGGCGTGGGTGTTCGCGAAAGGGCCGGTACACCCTCTGAAGATGTACCGTTTGGAACAAAGCCTTCGCGAACAAGTTCGCTCCTACAGCCTTCGGCCAGAATCCAAATCAGGCCTGTGTATGATGCGGAGCGTGGGAACGAGAGTTCACACGTTGTTACCTGGACACCTTGCCCAGCACTCGCAGGCGGCTCACGCCCCCGTCCGGGAATACGTTCAGGCGGATATGGGTGATCGGGCCGATGGCGTTGATCTGCTCGGCGAACTCGTGTTCGGCGTGCATGGTCAGCTTCTGGCTTGGCAGCAGCTCGCGCCAGAACAAACTCTGGGTTTCGATCTGGCTGTCGGTACCGCCCTTGACGAAAGCACCCTGGATCGAGCAGCTGTCCGGGTAATTGCCCTTGAAGTGCAGGGTGTCGACGATGACTTTCTCGACTTCGCCCTTGTGTCCCAGCGCCACGATGACCCAGTCGTTGCCCGGTGTGCGACGGCGCGCGGTTTCCCAGCCGTCGCCCATGTTCACGCCACGGCCGGGGTTGAGGATATTGCTCATGCTGCCGTAATGCTCGTCCGAGCAGGCAATCGACCGGCCACCGTTGAGTGCCGCGACCAGATCGATCTGCTCGTCTTCGCTGACTTTCGACCAGTCGCGATGCGGCACGCCGTAGACCCGCAGGCGCGCTACGCCGCCGTCCGGGTAGATATTGAAGCGCAGGTGGCTGAACGCCTGATCGTTGGTGATCTCGTGGTAATGATGGCTGTTGCCTTGCAGCTCCACAGACGGCAGCACTTCGGTCCAGGCGGTGTTTTCATCGGGTTCGCCAGAGGCCAGAAAGCACGCTTCCAGCGAAGCGGAAGGCGGAAAGTTGCCGGTGAAAAACGAGGTATCAATGTCTACACCCTTGATGGTGCCAGCTACACCGAGGCGGATCACTGCGCTGTCGTATCCTTCGAAACGCTTGCGGCGCGACTCCCAGCCGTCCATCCACTTGCCGTTGTCGTCGAACACGCCTTCTTTCCAGACCGCCGGGGTCGGCTGGAACAACCGGTTGGCATCTGCGAACCAGTCATCGGTGACCGAAAGGATTTTGGTGCCCAGGCGCGCGTCGGCCAGGTTCACGAACTTCTCGAACGGTGCGGCGTAAACTTTCATGCTTCTTGTCTGCCTTCTGAACAGGTTGATAACGGCGACGCTCAAAGCACCTGTAGACGAAACAGTGCGATTTTGTTGATCTCGGCCAGGGCGCAAGCGAACTCGGCCTCGGGCGAGTGATGGATGCGTTGTTCGAACGCTGCCAGAATTTTGTGCCTGTCGCTGCCCTTGACCGCCATGATGAACGGAAAGCCGAAGCGGGCCTTGTAAGCCTCGTTCAGCTCGGTAAAGCGCTGGAACTCCTCAGGCGTGCAGTGGTGGATACCGGCGCCTGCCTGCTCATCGGTACTGGCCTGAGTCAGCTCACCCTGGATAGCCGCCTTGCCGGCCAGGTCCGGGTGGGCATTGATCAGCGCCAGCTGTTGCGCGTGAGGGGCACCGAGCAATAGTTTGCTCATGCGGGCGTGCAGGGCCTCGACCTGATCCAGTTCGGGGCCTGCGCCCTTATCGAAAGCCTGCTGCGCGACCCACGGTGAGTGTTCGTAGATGTCGGCAAAGGCTGCGATGAATGCGTCCCGGCCCAGACTTGAAGGTGTCAGTGTTTTAAACGTGCTCATTGCTCGGCCTTGCCGGTAAACGGATGTTCAGTGTGCCAGTGCCTGGCGATATCGACACGTCGGGTGAACCACACCTGCTCATGGCCTCTGACGTACTCAATGAAACGCTTGAGCGCAGCCAGCCGGGCAGGGCGACCGATCAGGCGGCAATGCAGACCGATGGAAAGCATCTTCGGTGCGTCTTCGCCTTCGGCATACAGCACGTCGAACGCGTCCTTGAGGTATTGAAAGAATTGTTCGCCATTGTTGAAGCCCTGCACCTGGGTGAAGCGCATGTCGTTGGTGTCCAGCGTGTAGGGGATGACCAGATGCGGCTTGCCGGTGGGGTTGTTCGGCTCCCAGTACGGCAGGTCGTCGTCGTAGGTGTCGCAATCATAGAGAAAACCGCCTTCCTCCATCACCAGTCGCCGCGTATTGGGCCCGGTGCGCCCGGTGTACCAGCCCAGCGGCCGTTCGCCACTGATCTCGGTGAGGATCTGAATCGCCTGGCGCATGTGTTCACGCTCGTCGGCTTCTTCCATGTTCTGATAGTCGATCCAGCGATAACCGTGGCTGCAGATTTCGTGACCGTCGGCGACCATGGCGCGGATCACCTCGGGATGACGCTGCGCGGCCATGGCCACGGCGAAAATGGTCAGGGGAATATCGAACTGCTTGAACAGCCTGAGAATGCGCCATACACCTGCGCGGCTGCCATATTCATAAAGCGATTCCATGCTCATATTGCGCTGGCCCTGCAATGGCTGCGCAGCAACCATCTCGGACAGAAAGGCTTCTGATTCCTTGTCACCGTGCAGAATATTGCGCTCGCCACCTTCCTCGTAATTCAGCACGAATGACAAGGCAATGCGCGCGTTGCCCGGCCAGCATGGATGAGGCGGGTTGTTGCCGTAACCGATCAGGTCGCGTGGGTAGTCAGCGCTCACTGCAAGCTTCCTTTTGTGCGTTATGTGCGTTAAGCCAGGTGCGGTGCGAATGGCAGACAAGGCACTGCGGCGCGAAGGTTGTATACAATTTTATTTTCGGCTTGTAACCCTGTAGGTTTCGTTACCGATTTGTGCCGGTTCAAATAAAGAAAGCAAGAAACCTGCCTGAGTGGTCAGCTAATCGAAAAAAATCTGATATTTTTCCTTTGCTTCCTTTCTTTTCAGGTAATTCGACGATTGGCGAGCAGCACAGGCGTCAGCTGCAATCCACTGAAGATTTTATTGTGTACAGGTTTTTGCGAAAGTGTCTTAATCGGTCGCAATCGCACCATGCAGAGCACTTCATTGGTGCACTGTTTCACCATCGCCGGATGTGAGGAGTGAAGTTTTGGGGAAATTGACCACACACGTGCTGGACGCTGCCCACGGTTGCCCAGGCAGTGCCATCCGCATTGAATTGTATCGGGTCGAAGGCCAGCAGCTTCTGCACGTTGTCAGCGCTGTCACCAACAGCGACGGACGTTGCGATGCGCCCCTGTTGCAGGGAGACACTTATCAGTCCGGGGTTTATCAACTGCACTTTCAGGCTGGCGATTATTACCGTGCGCGAGGCGTGGTATTGAATGAACCGGCCTTTCTCGATGAAGTGGTGCTGCGCTTTGGCATTGATGCAGGTCAGGAACACTTTCATGTACCGCTGTTAATCTCGCCGTACAGCTACTCGACGTATCGGGGCAGCTGAGTGCCTCTTGCCCGCCCCACACTGCGGGCCTTTTTTTGCGCGCGTTTCCGGTTTTGCCCTGTGTACAATGCGCCAGTCCCAACGCCGTAATCCATCTGCGCACGAGTGCCCATGAACGACCAGTCCCTGCCTCTCAAGAAACAGCCGCGCGGCACGACCAGCGCCAGCCGCAGCGTTACTCAGGACGATGCCGTTTACGAGCATATTTTCGATGCCATTCTGGAGCAGCGGCTGGCGCCGGGCACCAAATTGAGTGAAGAGGCGCTGGGCGAGATCTTTGGTGTCAGCCGCACCATCATTCGTCGCGCTCTATCGCGGTTGGGGCATGAAGGTGTGGTGCTGTTGCGCCCTAATCGTGGCGCGGTGGTCGCCAGCCCCAGCGTCGAAGAGGCGCGCCAGGTATTTTTTGCCCGGCGCATGGTCGAGAAGGCAATCACTGAACTGGCAGTCGCGCACGCCACTGCCGAGCAACTGGCCGAACTGCGTCAGATGGTCAGCGACGAGCGCGACAGCTTTGCCCGTGGTGATCGAGGTGCAGGCATCCGTCTCTCCGGCGAATTCCATCTGCAACTGGCCGTAGCCGCCAGAAACGCGCCGCTGATCAGCTTCCAGCGCAGCCTGGTATCGCAGACTTCATTGATCATTGCCCAGTACGAAACCGGCAACCGCACACATTGTTCCTATGACGAACACACTCAGCTGATCGACGCTATCGAAGCGCGCGATGCGCCGCTCGCCGTCGAGTTGATGATGCATCACATGGACCACATCGACGGCAAGCTCAACCTCGACCAGGACAGTGCCTCGGACGATTTGCATGCGGTGTTCTCGCACGTCATGGGTCGGAAAAAGACCGGGCGTTGAGGCTGTGTGGATGAACAATTATTGTGCGACGCAGAGCGTCGAGACCTGCATTCCCACGCGGAGCGTAGGGAACGATAACCTCAACTTCGTGCTGAAGCTTTGACCATTGTGCGACGCTCCTCGCATGCCGTTCTGGACGCTCCGCGTCCTCTTGACGACGCAGAGCCTGCGTGAGCGTGAGGGACGATTTAGCCTCTGTCATGCACCAAGCGCCCACCCGACCAAGTCTGCTTCACCGTCCGGTCATCACCAATCGTCATCAGCACAAACAGAATCTCTTCGATGTCTTTAGCCTGTTTCAACCGGTATGACAGCAGCGGGGTGGCGTTGTAGTCCAGCACCAGAAAGTCGGCTTCGTTACCGGGTTTCAGGCTGCCGACCTTGTCTTCCAGTCGCAATGCGCGTGCGCCGCCCAATGTCGCCAGATAGAGCGACTTGAACGGATTGAGCCGTGCGCCCTGCATTTGCATGACCTTGTAAGCTTCGTTCAGGGTTTGCAGAATCGAAAAACTGGTGCCGCCGCCCACGTCGGTGCCCAGGCCTACATTCACCTTGTGCTTTTCGGCCATCGGCAGGTTGAACAGGCCGCTGCCCAGAAACAGGTTGGAGGTCGGGCAGAAGGCAATCGCCGAACCGGTCTGCGCCAGTCGTGCGCACTGTTCGTCACACAAGTGCACGCCATGGGCGAACACCGAGCGCTCGCCGAGCAGGTTGAAGTGATCGTATACATCCAGGTAATGCTTGCGCTCGGGGAACAGCGCCTTGACCCACTCGATCTCCTGAAGGTTTTCGCTGATGTGGGTCTGCATGTACAGGCCGGGATACTCAGTAAGCAACTGCCCAGCCAGGCTCAATTGCTCCGGGCTGCTGGTCGGCGCGAATCGCGGGGTCACTGCGTAGCTCAAACGCCCTTTACCGTGCCAGCGTTCGATCAGCGCCTTGCTGTCGGCATACCCGGATTCTGGCGTATCAACCAGATAATCCGGCGCATTGCGGTCCATCATCACCTTGCCGGCGATCATGCGCAGATCGAGTGCCTGAGCCGCATTGAAAAACGCCTCTACCGATTCTTTATGCACGCTGCCGAACACCAGCGCTGTGGTCGTACCGTTGCGCAGCAGTTCCTTGATAAAGATGTCCGCCACTTGCGCTGAATGCTCGGGGTCGGCGAACTGGCTTTCGCAGGGGAAAGTGTAGGTGTTGAGCCAGTCGAGCAGTTGCTCGCCGTACGCGCCGATCATGCCGGTTTGCGGCAAGTGGATATGAGTATCGATGAAGCCCGGTGTGATCAGTGCGTCCGGGTATTCGATAAGCTCGACATCGCTGTCGAGGCTATCGAGCAAATCGGCAGCAGGGCCCACTGAAATGACTTTGCCGTTTTCGACCTGCAACAGGCCATCGGCAAAATACTCATAAGACGCCTCTACTGTCACCTCCGCGGGGTCGGCAATGCTGTGAAGGATGGCGGCGCGGTAGGCTTTACGGCGGGAAACTGAACTCATGGCACTCTCGTTGTGACTCATTGCGACTGACTGCGGCGCGATGCAGGCAGCAGTCTGGCGATAGGTTCGGCGTTGGCGGTGTGTTGGCCAAAGCTGACATTGTAAGTGGCGATTATTTCCGCGGCGATCGACACCGCGATCTCGATGGGCAGCTTGCCTTTGACCTCGGCCAGGCCCATCGGGCAACGCATGCGTTGCAGCAGGCTGGCGTCGAAACCGCGTTCCCGCAAGCGATGTTCGAACTTGACCCGTTTGGTTTTCGAGCCGATCAGTCCGAAGTAACCGAAGTCACCACGCCCGAGGATGGCGGCCGTCAGTTCCAGATCCAGTTGATGGTTGTGGGTCATCACGACGCAATAGGTGCCCACAGGCAGTTGCGCGACCTCGTCGACCGGCTCGTCATTGACGATCTTCATCACGCCATCGGGCATCGACTCGGGGAATTCATGCTCGCGGCTGTCGATCCAGCGCACCCGGCAGGGCAGGCTGGCCAGCAGCGGCACCAGCGCGCGGCCGACATGACCGGCACCGAACACGGCGATCTGCGCGACGGGCTCTCCCATCGGTTCGAACAACAGCACGTTCACGCCGCCACAGCACTGACCGAGGCTTGCGCCGAGGTTGAAACGTTCCAGACGCGTCTGCCGGGTGCCGCTGGCCAGCATCTCGCGGGCGATTTGCATGGCCTTGTATTCCAGGTGCCCGCCGCCGATGGTGTCGTGGATATGCTCGGCACAGACCACCATCTTCGAGCCGGCGTTGCGTGGCGTCGAGCCCAGCTCCTCGATGATGGTCACCAGAATGCCGGGCTCTCCACGGGCCTGTAGCTCGGCCAGGGCGCTGATCCAGTTGTTCATTTCTGCTCCAGGACAGAGTGATCCAGGCCAGGCGCCTTCTCGAGCAAGCTCGCTCCCACGGGGGCATCTTGAACAGGTGAAGGCGAGCCTGGCGAAGCTTCACTTACCCGCGAAGGGGCGGAAACAATCGGCTCGGCACCTTCGCCGGATGCGCGACGCGCAGCGCTTTTCTGGCGCATCTGCTCACAGCCCCACAACACTTTTTCCGGAGTTGCAGGCGCGTCAATGTCCGGTTGATGGCGATAATCACCCAGGCTCGCCACAGCGTCCTTGATTGCGCACCAGGCCGCGATGCCGAGCATGAACGGTGGCTCGCCCACTGCCTTGGAGTGGAATACGGTGTCTTCCGGGTTCTTGCGGTTCTCCACCAGTTTGATGCGCAGATCAAGCGGCATGTCCGCCACCGCAGGGACCTTGTAGGACGCCGGGCCGCTGGTCATCAGCTTGCCCTTGTCGTTCCACACCAGTTCCTCGGTGGTCAGCCAGCCTGCGCCTTGAATGTAGCCGCCTTCGACCTGGCCGATATCGATGGCCGGGTTCAGCGAGGCGCCAACGTCGTGCAGAATGTCGGTGCGCAACATTTTGTACTCGCCTGTCAGCGTGTCGACGATGACCTCGACGCAGGCCGCACCAAACGCGTAGTAATAGAACGGTCGGCCACGCGCCTGGCTGCGGTCATAGAAAATCTTCGGCGTCTTGTAATAGCCGGTGCTGGACAACGAAACCTGGCCCATCCATGCCAACTGCGCCAGCTCGGCGAAGGGCAGGAAAATATCGCCGATCCGCACATGGCCGTTGCGAAACTCGACTTCTGTTTCTGCCACCTGATAGTGCCGGGCTGCGAACTCCACCAGCCGCTGCTTGAGGGTTTCAGCGGCATTCTGCGCGGCCTTGCCGTTCAGGTCGGTGCCGCTTGAGGCGGCGGTGGGCGAGGTGTTCGGCACCTTGTCGGTGTTGGTGGCGGTGATCTGAATACGGTCAATGTCCACTTGAAACACTTCAGCCACGACCTGCGCGACTTTGGTGTTCAAACCCTGGCCCATCTCGGTGCCGCCATGGTTCAGGTGGATGCTGCCGTCGGTGTAGATGTGAATCAGCGCACCGGCCTGATTGAGGAAGCTGGCGGTAAATGAAATGCCGAATTTGACCGGCGTCAGCGCCAGCCCTTTTTTCAGGATCGGGCTTCCGGCATTGAACGTGCGAATGGCTTCGCGGCGCTCGGCATACTGGCTGCTCTGTTCGAGGTCGGCGGTCATCTCTTCCAGCAGGTTGTGCTCGACCGTCTGGTAATAGTGCGTGACGTTACGCTCGGTCTTGCCGTAATAGTTGGCCTTGCGCACCGCCAGCGGGTCCTTGCCGAGGAAGCGCGCGATGCAGTCCATGACTTCTTCAATGGCGACCATACCTTGCGGGCCGCCAAAGCCACGGTAGGCCGTGTTGGACGCGGTGTGAGTCTTGCAGCGATGGCCGTTGACCGTGGCTTCGCCCAGATAGTAGGCGTTGTCGGCGTGAAACATGGCGCGGTCGACAATCGACGCGGACAGGTCCGGCGAGTAGCCGCAGTTGCCTGCCAGATCCAGCTCTATACCCTGCAAACGACCCTCGTCGTCGAAGCCCACGTCGTACTCGATGTAGAACGGGTGGCGCTTGCCGGTCATCTGCATGTCTTCAAAGCGTTGCAGGCGCATCTTGGTGGGCTGGCCGGTCAGCCGGGCAATCACGGCGCACAGGCAGGCCGGGCTCGCCGCCTGGGTTTCCTTGCCGCCAAAGCCACCGCCCATGCGCCGCATGTCGACCACGATGCGGTTCATCGGCACGCCCAGTACCTCGGCCACCAGCTTCTGGATTTCCGTGGGGTTTTGGGTCGAGCAATAGACGATCATGCCGCCGTCTTCGGTCGGCATCACCGAGGATATCTGGGTTTCCAGGTAAAAATGTTCCTGACCGCCGATGTGCAGGTTGCCCTGCAAACGGTGGGTTGCGCCTGCCAGCGCTGCGGCCGAGTTGCCACGTTTGTGCGTGTGGCTGTCGAGCACAAAGTGTTTCTGACGCAGCGCCTGAACCACATCCAGCACCGGCTCCAGGTCCTCATATTCGATAATCGCCGCCATTGCCGCCTGCCGGGCAATGTCCAGATCGCGAGCAGCAACGGCAAGCACCGGTTGACCGACAAACTCCACCGTGTCGATGGCCAGCAGCGGATCGCCGGGCAGCAACGGCCCGATGTCCTTCAGCCCCGGAATATCCTGATGAGTAATCGCAATGCGTACGCCGTCGAAGGCGTCGCAGGGCGAGGTATCGATGCTGATGATTCGCGCGTGGGCACGGTCGGAAAGACGTGCATACACATGCAACTGATTGGGAAACTCCAGGCGATCATCGATATACACCGCTTCGCCGGACACATGTTTGTCGGCGCTGTCATGCTTGACGCTGCGACCGACGCCAGTGCTCAAGCCCTGCTGAAACACGGCGAGCATTTCGGCCTGGGTAATGGATGGAGAATGCTCAGACATAGTCAGTCACCCGCGTTGCGACGGCAGGCGTCTGCACTTCGATTAAGTACTTGCGCAGCAGGTTTTGCGTGCTCAACAGGCGATATTCCTTGCTGGCACGGAAGTCCGACAGCGGCGTGAAATCTTCGCTCAGTGCAGCGCAGGCCTGCTCAACGGTTTCATTGCTCCAGAGCTGACCGACCAGGGCTCGCTCGCAGGCCGCTGCGCGCTTCGGAATCGCCGCCATGCCGCCATACGCCACACGTGCCTCGCGGATCACGCCGTCTTCTATGGTCAGGCGGAATGCCGCACAGACCGCCGAAATGTCGTCATCCAGGCGTTTTGAAACTTTATAGGCACGAAAGGTCTGCAGTGGATTGGCGGTCGGCACGATGATCTTTTCGATGAACTCACTCTCCCGGCGAGCCGTGACCTTGTAGTCGATGAAGTAATCCTCCAGCGCCAGCGTGCGTTGGCCGTTGCCTTTGCGCAGCACGATCTGCGCGCCAAGGGCGATCAGCAGGGGCGGGGAGTCGCCAATCGGCGAGGCATTGCCGATATTGCCACCCAGCGTGCCCTGATTGCGGATCTGCAACGAGGCGAAGCGTTGTAGTAACTCGCCAAAGTCCGGATATTCGGCCTTTAGTGCTGCATAACAATCGGTCAGCGGAGTGGCCGCGCCGATCTCCAGACGGTCGTTGAAACGCTTCACTCCCTTCATCTCGTCGATGTGTCCTACGTAAATCATCACCGGCAACTGTTTGTGAAATTGGGTGACTTCCAGCGCCAGATCAGTGCCGCCCGCCAGCAGACGGGCCTGCGGATGGCTGCCATAAAGGTCGGCCAGGTCTGCCACGGTCAGCGGAATGAAGCAGTTTTTTTCGCCGTCGCTCAGTGCTTCGGTCTGGGCCGGGGTGATTGCCCGCAGGCGCTCGACCGTCTCAGCCTGGCGCTGATCGAACTGATCCGGCTGGCGCTGGCTGCAAGACTGCTCGGCGGCGGCCAGAATAGGGCGATAACCGGTGCAGCGGCACAAATTGCCTGCCAACGCTTCGTGAGCCTGATGCGCGTTGGCGTCGGTGCTGTTCTTTTGCAGGGCAAACAGCGACATCACAAAGCCTGGGGTACAGAAGCCGCATTGCGAGCCGTGACACTCGACCATGGCCTGTTGCACGCTGTGCAACTGACCCTGGTGCTTGAGGTCTTCGACGCTGATCAATTGCTTGCCGTGCAGCGACGCCATGAACGTCAGGCACGAATTGAGGCTGCGATAACGCAACGTTTGCTTGCCATCGGCGTCACTGTGCAACTCGCCAACCACGACGGTGCAGGCACCGCAGTCTCCGCTGGCACAACCTTCCTTGGTACCGGGCTTGTGTGCCTGCTCACGCAGGTAGGTCAGCACGGTCATGTTCGGATTCAGGCTGCGCTCGGTTTTTAGCTCTTGGTTCAAAAGGAACTGAATCACGGCGCAAAGCCCTCATATTTATTGTCATCAGACATGTCGATGAATCTATCAGCTCTGCTTATTGGGTCAATTTGTTTCTGACTTCGGAGTCAGGAAATTGAGTTTTTCGGCGATCTGCCGATCAAACAACCTCTGGTTCTTGAATCGCCTGCCGGGTGTATTCAAGGTTTTGCGTATTTCGTGCCAGTTTCCGTGTTTATGGCCCTGCGCCACCCGTGCCGGTTGCGATACACTCCGCGACTTGCATGCTGAACTGGTTTTTTCTGAAGGATAGTCATGACGTTCAAGGCCCCGGACAGCCTCGCTGAGCAAATTGCTCATCATCTTGCCGAGCGGATCATTCGCGGTGAGCTCAAGCCTGGAGAGCGTATTCAGGAGCAGAAAGTCACGCAGGCGTTGAACGTCAGCCGTGGCTCCGTGCGCGAAGCACTGCTGATTCTGGAGCGCCGCCACCTGGTGGTGATCCTGCCGCGTCGTGGCGCGCAGGTCACGGTGCTCAACGCCCATAACGTCACCAGCCTGTGCTGCCTGATGAGCGAGCTTTACATTCTGCTGGCCAATGCGGTGGTCGAGCGCTGGAAGACCGAGGACGATCTTGCGCCGTTTCTGCAGATACAACAGCGTCTGCAGGGCAGTTTCCAGCAGCAGGACGTCAACGCATTCGTCGAAGAGAGCTTCAATGTGATGCGCGCGGCCTATCCGTTCGCCAACAACCCGTACCTCGAGGAAACCGTCGAGAACCTGCAGCCTTCCATGAGCCGCAGCTATTTCCTCGCGCTCGAGCAACGCAAGGCCGATATGGGCGACTACCTGGCATTATTCGACGAACTGCTTGGCGCAGTGGTGGCGCGGGACATACCGAAGATTCGTGTCGTGCTGGTCAGCTACTGTCAGCGCAGCTGCCAGCTGGTGCTGGCCGCCTTGGCAAAGGGCTGACGCCGTGCGCCTGAAGTGCATCAAGCTGGCGGGGTTCAAATCTTTCGTCGACCCCACCACGGTGAACTTCCCCAGCAACATGGCGGCTGTCGTCGGCCCCAATGGCTGTGGCAAATCCAATATCATCGACGCCGTGCGCTGGGTGATGGGCGAAAGCTCGGCCAAGAACCTGCGCGGCGAGTCGATGACCGACGTCATCTTCAACGGCTCCACCAGCCGCAAACCGGTCAGCCAGGCCAGCATCGAACTGGTCTTCGACAACTCGGACGGCACGCTGGTCGGCGAGTACGCGGCGTATGCGGAAATCTCCATTCGCCGTAAAGTGACCCGCGACAGTCAGAACAGCTACTACCTCAACGGCACCAAATGCCGCCGTCGCGACATCACCGACATCTTCCTCGGCACCGGCCTGGGGCCGCGCAGCTATTCGATCATCGAACAGGGCATGATCTCCAAGCTGATCGAAGCCAAGCCCGAAGACCTGCGCAACTTCATCGAAGAGGCCGCAGGGATTTCCAAGTACAAGGAGCGGCGCCGGGAAACCGAAAACCGTATTCGCCGCACCCACGAGAACCTGGCGCGCCTGACTGACCTTCGGGAAGAACTCGAGCGTCAGTTGGAGCGCCTGCACCGGCAGGCCCAGGCCGCCGAGAAGTATCAGGAATACAAGGCCGAAGAACGCCAGTTGAAGGCGCAACTGTCGGCCCTGCGCTGGCAGGCGCTGAATGATCTGGTGGGGCAGCGCGAGGCTGTGATCGGCAATCAGGAGATCGGTTTTGAAGCGCTGGTGGCTGATCAGCGCAGCGCCGATGCCAGCATCGAAAGGCTGCGCGACGGCCATCATGATCTGTCCGAACGCTTCAACCTGGTGCAGGGCCGTTTTTATTCGGTCGGTGGCGACATCGCCCGCGTCGAGCAGAGCATCCAGCACGGTCAGCAGCGGCTGCGTCAATTGCAGGACGACCTGCGCGAAGCAGAGCGCGCCCGCCAGGAAACCGAATCCCATCTCGGCCACGACACCACCTTGCTTGCCACCCTGGGCGAAGAGCTGGAGATGCTTGAGCCCGAGCAGGAAATGACCAGCGCGGCCGCCGAAGAGTCGGCCATTGCCCTGGAAGACGCCGAAGCGGCCATGCAGGGCTGGCAGGAGAAGTGGGACGTCTTCAATCAGCAATCCGCCGAGCCACAGCGCCAGGCGCAGGTCCAGCAGTCGCGCATTCAGCAACTTGAACAAAGCATCGAACGCCTTGCCGAACGCCAGCGGCGTCTGGCCGAAGAGCGTCAGTTGCTGGCCGCCGATCCTGAAGATGCGGCCATTCTGGAACTGAGCGAAGACCTCGCCACCCGTGACATGACCCTTGAAGAGCTGCACGCAGGCGAAGAACAGGCGGTCGAGCGTCTTGAGCAATTGCGTGAAGCTCTGCAGCAGGCCAGCCAGGCGCAACAGCAGGCGCAGGGCGAGCTGCAACGTCTCAACGGGCGTTTGGCTTCTCTGGAAGCGCTGCAACAGGCGGCACTTGACCCGGACACCGGCACCGCCGAATGGCTGCGGGATCAGCAACTGGCCGAACGCCCGCGTCTGGCCGAGGGGCTGAGTGTCGAAGCGGGCTGGGAGCTGGCCGTGGAGACCGTGCTCGGCGCGGATTTGCAGGCTGTGCTGGTGGATGACTTCGGCGCGCTTGATCTGGCGAACTTCCAGCAGGGCGATCTGCGCTTGCTCAGCGCCGGTGCCGATACAGTGCGGGTGCCTGGCAGCCTGCTGGAGAAAGTGGACAGTACGGTTGATCTGTCCGCCTGGCTGGGCCAGGTGATTCCGGTCGAGGATCTGGACGAAGCGCTGGCGCGACGTGCGCAACTCAGCGCCGGACAAAGCCTGATCAGCCGTGACGGCTATTGGGTCGGGCGGCACTTTTTACGTGTGCGACGTGCCAGCGAGGCGCAGAGTGGCGTGCTGGCGCGGGGGCAGGAGTTACAAAGGCTGGGCCTGGAGCGTGATGAGCGCGAAGCGACGCTGGCTACGCTTGAAGAGCAATTGCTGGTGCTGCGCGAGCAACAATCGCAGCTGGAAGAAGCCCGCGAGCAACTGCGCCGCCGCGTGCAGGACGAAACCCGTCAGCAAAGCGAGTTGAAGGCGCAACTGTCGGCGGTCAGGGTGAAGGTCGAGCAGTTGACCCTGCGTCGTACTCGTCTGGACGAAGAGCTGGCCGAGCTGGGCGAGCAACGCGCTGTCGAGCACGAGCACCTCGGCGAATCGCGCCTGCAATTGCAGGATGCACTGGACAGCATGGCGCAGGATACCGAACAGCGCGAAGTGCTTCAGGCGCAGCGTGATGCGCTGCGTGAGCGTCTGGATAGGATTCGCCAGGATGCTCGGCAGCACAAGGATCACAGTCATCAACTGGCGGTGCGTCTGGGCTCGCTCAAGGCGCAGTACGATTCGACGCGTCAGGCGCTGGAGCGCCTGCGCATGCAGTCCGAAAGGCTGAGCGAAAAACGCGAGCAACTGAGTCTGAATCTGGAGGAGGGCGAGGCACCGCTTGAAGAGCTGCGCCTCAAGCTTGAAGAGCTGCTGGAGCGGCGCATGGTGGTCGATGATGAAATGCGCATCGCCAAGAACGCCCTCGAAGACGCTGACCGCGAATTGCGTGAAGCCGAAAAGCGCCGGACCCAGGCCGAACAGCAGTCGCAACTGCTGCGCGGTCAGCTTGAGCAGCAACGTCTGGAATGGCAGTCGCTGACGGTGCGCCGCACGGCGTTGCAGGACCAATTGCACGAGGACGGCTACGACCTGCACGGCGTGCTCGCCACGTTGACCCCTGATGCCAGCGAGCAGGCGGCCGAGCAGCAACTGGAGAGCATCGCCGGGCGTATTCAGCGTCTGGGAGCGATCAACCTTGCCGCTATTGACGAGTACCAGCAGCAATCCGAACGCAAGCGTTATCTGGATGCGCAGGATGCTGATCTGGTGGAAGCACTCGACACGTTGGAAAACGTCATCCGCAAGATCGATAAAGAAACCCGAAACCGCTTCAAAGATACCTTCGATCAGATAAATAGCGGAATTCAGGCACTTTTCCCAAAAGTTTTCGGTGGTGGCTCCGCTTATTTGGAACTGACGGGCGAAGATTTACTCGATACAGGGGTGACAATCATGGCGCGCCCTCCCGGCAAGAAGAACAGCACCATTCATCTGCTGTCGGGTGGGGAAAAAGCCTTGACTGCACTGGCGCTGGTTTTTGCCATTTTCAAACTCAATCCTGCGCCGTTTTGCATGCTTGATGAGGTGGATGCGCCGCTGGATGACGCCAACGTGGGTCGCTATGCGCGGTTAGTGAAAGAAATGTCACAAACTGTTCAGTTCATCTACATCACCCACAACAAGATCGCCATGGAAATGGCTGACCAATTGATGGGCGTGACGATGCATGAACCAGGCTGTTCGCGGCTGGTAGCGGTGGATGTAGAGCAAGCGATGGCGCTGGTGGACGCCTGAGTTCGGGCCTGATTCAGCGGCGAAATGGCTGCGTAAGCGCCTGAAAATGTGACGGTTGTGTGATAGATGGCACTTTGGGCGGCGAAGAGACGTAACAGACGGTGTAAAGTTACCTTTGGTCGTGCTAGTTTAGTGACCACTTTTTATTTTCGCGTGGGCAAATTGCCAGTCAGAACATAGACTTGGCACCACGTATTAAAGGGGTTTAGGCCCTTATTTTCAGATTTCTTCATTAGAGGCACTGGATTACATGGAAATCGGTCTGCGCGAGTGGCTGATCGTCATCGGCATAATAGTCATTGCCGGTATTCTTTTTGATGGCTGGCGCCGTATGCGCGGCAGCAAAGGTAAGTTGAAATTCAGGCTGGATCGAAGCTTCTCCAATCTTCCGGATGAGGAGGAAGCCACGTCGGCCGAAGTGCTCGGGCCGCCCCGTGTGCTGGACACCCACAAGGAGCCGCAGCTCGATGAGCATGATTTGCCGTCGATGAGCGCCAGCCCGCGTGAGGGCAAGCGCAGCAACAGTGACAAGCGTGGCAACAGCGACAAGAAGCGCAAGGACGAACCGCAGCAGGGTGACCTGAATCTGGATCTGGACGGCCCGAGCCTGTTCACCGGGCGTGACGATGACTTCCCGGACGACAAGCCTGCCCAGCGCATCACTGAGGACAAGGACCTGCCTCCGGTTGAGGAAGTGCTGGTCATCAGCGTGATTTCGCGCAGTGAAGGCGGCTTCAAGGGCCCTGCGTTGTTGCAGAACATCCTGGAAAGCGGCCTGCGTTTTGGCGAGATGGATATTTTCCACCGTCACGAAAGCATGGCAGGTAACGGCGAAGTGCTGTTCTCGATGGCCAATGCGGTCAAGCCCGGCGTGTTCGATCTGGACGATATCGACCATTTCAGCACCCGTGCCGTGAGCTTCTTCCTTGGTTTGCCAGGCCCGCGTCATCCCAAGCAGGCCTTCGACGTCATGGTTGCCGCCGCTCGCAAGCTGGCTCACGAGCTGGATGGCGAACTGAAGGATGATCAGCGCAGCGTCATGACCGCGCAAACCATCGAGCATTACCGTCAGCGCATCGTTGAATTCGAGCGCCGTGCGTTGACCCAGCGTCGCGGTTAAGCGAATCCTTGTCCACGTCCCGATCAGGAGCATGCTCCGGCAGGCCTTTTCGGGACTTGGGCTTGAACAGAACAGAGCCAACAGATTGAGCAGCCTCGGCTGCTCTTTTGCTTTTTGAGAGAACACCGTATGAAGGCCGTCGAAACCCGAATCCTGGAACTGCGTGCAGAGCTGGATGAGCACAACTACCGCTATCACGTTCTGGATGAGCCCAGCATCCCGGATGTCGAGTACGACCGCCTGTTTCACGAACTCAAGGCCCTTGAGGCAGGAAACCCGCATCTGGTCACGCCGGATTCGCCGACGCAACGGGTTGGCAGTGCCGCTTTGTCGGCGTTCACCCAAGTGCGACACGAAATGCCGATGCTCAGCCTGGGCAACGCCTTCGAAGAAAACGACATGCTCGAGTTTGACCGGCGGGTAACCGAAGGGCTGGATTTGCCTGCCGGGGACCTGTTTGGTGCGGGCAGCAAGGTGCAGTACAGCTGCGAGCCCAAGCTGGACGGTCTGGCAGTCAGCCTGCTGTATCGCGATGGTGCGCTGGTACGCGGTGCGACGCGTGGGGACGGGACAACCGGCGAGGACATCAGCGTCAATGTACGCACCGTGCGCAATATCCCGCTCAAGCTGAAAGGCAAGGGCTGGCCGGATGTGCTGGAAGTGCGCGGCGAAGTGTTCATGTCTAAGGCAGGTTTCGAGCGGCTCAACGCCAGCCAGCTGGAAATCGGCGGCAAAACCTTCGCCAACCCGCGCAATGCAGCGGCGGGCAGCCTGCGCCAACTGGACTCGAAAATCACTGCCAATCGTCCGCTGGAATTCTGCTGCTATGGCCTGGGGCAGACTTCGGCGGAAATCGCCGACACTCACATCGGCGTGCTTGAAACGTTGAAAAAATGGGGGATGCCGGTCAGTCGCGAGCTGAAGCTGGCGAATGGCGTCGAGGAGTGTCTGGACTATTACCGCGATATCGGTGAGCGGCGCCTGACGCTGAACTACGAGATCGACGGTGTGGTGTTCAAGGTCAACAACCTGGCTGCGCAGCGCGAACTGGGCTTTCGTGCCCGCGAGCCACGCTGGGCGATCGCCCATAAATTCCCGGCCATGGAAGAGCTGACCGAGTTGCTGGATGTCGAGTTCCAGGTAGGCCGTACCGGTGCGGTAACGCCGGTCGCGCGCCTCAAGCCAGTCAAGGTGGCGGGTGTCATGGTCGCCAACGCCACGCTGCACAACATGGACGAAGTGGCGCGGCTCGGCCTGATGATTGGCGACACGGTAATCATCCGGCGTGCCGGTGACGTGATTCCGCAGGTAGTGCAGGTGGTTGCCGAGCGCCGCCCCGAGAATGCCAGGGCGGTGCAGGTTCCACAGACCTGCCCGGTGTGTGGCTCGCATGTCGAGCGCACGCAGCTGATCAAACGCAGCAAAGGCAAGGAAACCGTCACCGAGGGCGCGGTGTATCGCTGTGTCGGGCGTCTGGCCTGCGGTGCGCAACTCAAACAGGCGATCATCCACTATGTGTCACGTCGTGCGATGGACATTGAAGGGTTGGGCGACAAGACCATCGAGCAACTGGTCGATGAAAAACTCATTGGCTCGCCTGCCGACTTGTACAAGCTGAAATACGAGCAGATCATCGACCTGGAAGGCTTTGCCGAAATTTCCAGCAACAAGCTGCTCAAGGCGATTGCCGACAGTCGACAGCCGACCCTGGCGCGCTTCATCTATGCCTTGGGTATTCCTGATGTGGGAGAAGAGACGGCCAAGGTGCTGGCGCGTTCGCTGGCGTCCCTGGACCGAGTCAAACAGGCATTGCCGGAAGTCCTGACGTACCTGCCGGATGTCGGTCTGGAAGTCGCCTACGAAATTCACAGCTTCTTCGAAGACGAGCACAACCGTAACGTCATTGATGCGCTGTTGGGCGAATGTGGACTGAAATTGCAGGACCAGGGCGAGTTGGGCGCCGAGTTTGCGGCCAGCACTACGCTTGAAGGGCTGATCGACAAATTACATATCCCGTCGGTAGGGCCGGGCG
Source organism: Pseudomonas meliae (assembly GCF_001400515.1). Classification (NCBI taxonomy): domain Bacteria; kingdom Pseudomonadati; phylum Pseudomonadota; class Gammaproteobacteria; order Pseudomonadales; family Pseudomonadaceae; genus Pseudomonas; species Pseudomonas meliae. Next base: position 54,427 of record NZ_LJQT01000468.1, read on the forward strand.
CTGCACAGAAACTGGCTGACAGATTCGGCACGCTGGAGGCCATCATCAGCGCCGATTGGCTGGACATGCGCCAGACGCTGCCGGAGAAGCAGGCCAAATCAGTCCGTGATTTCTTCGACGACAGCGCACATGCCGAGCGTGCCCGCGCCATAGAAGCCCAGCTCAAAGACTTCGGCATGCACTGGCGCAGCGAGAAAAAAACCGTCGAAGGCTTGCCGCTGGCCGGGCAGACCTGGGTACTGACGGGGTCGCTGGAACGCATGAGTCGCGACGTCGCCAAGGAAAAACTCGAAAGCCTTGGTGCCAAAGTCTCCGGCTCGGTCTCGGCCAAGACCCACACCGTGGTTGCAGGCCCCGGTGCAGGCTCGAAACTGACCAAGGCCAACGAGCGGGGGCTGACCGTACTGGACGAAGATGCGCTGCTCAAACGCCTGACCGAACTGGGCGTGGCGGTTGACTGAGGCAGGCCGACGCTCCACTTGATTATCGTGCGCTCCGCGTCGCATGCCGTTCTGGACGCTCTGCG
>NZ_LJQT01000468.1:54977-56383 GCF_001400515.1 Pseudomonas meliae
GATGGTGCGGCGTAGATCTGTGACGCAGAGCGTCACGCACGGCATTCCCTCGCTGGAGCGTGCGGAACGATAATCTTAGCTACCGTGCGACGCACCGTTTTCGCCCACGCAAACGCCGTCGACGCTATCCGTCCCCACCGTTCGATAATATTTTGAACCCCTGAAGCTTAGGCATGATCTAGTCCATGCAAGGCCAACGGGAGATCGCCATGTATCGCTTTTTCGAGCAATTGAGTTCACGCATTACCGCCCCATTTGTCGGCGAATCCAAACGTAACAGCAAGGTCTGGCAGTGCACATGCGGCCAGTCGGTGTTTTTCCCCAATTCCCAATGCCTGGCCTGTTCGGCTGCGCTGGGTTACCTGCCAGAGCAGGGGCGCGTGGCTACGCTTGAAGCAGGCCCTGAGCCTACCTGGTGCCTGAGCGACGAGCCGGGTGCTGGTCTGTATCGGCGTTGCGCCAACCTCGATACCCCGGCAGCCTGTAACTGGCTGTTTCCGGAGCACAATGCCGGTGAGTTTTGCGTTGCGTGCAGCCTCAATCGCACCATTCCCGACCTGTCCATCGCCGAAAACGGTGAGCGCTGGCGCAAGGTCGAGACCGCCAAGCGTCGTCTGGTTGCGCAGCTGATTTCCCTGGGGCTGCAGGTCATCCCCAAGAGCGTCGATGAAGAAGCCGGCCTGGCCTTTGACTTTGTCGGTGTCGATCTGGAAGGCAAGCTGCCGACTACTGGCCACGCCAATGGCCTGATTACCCTTAACATCGAGGAAGCCGACGACGCTCACCGCGAAGCGATGCGCGTGCAGATGCACGAACCCTACCGCACCTTGCTCGGCCATTTCCGCCATGAAGTTGGCCATTATTACTGGGATCGACTGATCGCCAATACCCACTGGCAGGACGGTTGCCGCAATCTGTTCGGCGACGAGCGCGCCAGCTACGCCGATGCGCTTGATCACCATTATAAAAACGGCGCGCCCGACAACTGGCAGGAAAGCTTTGTCAGTGCTTACGCCACCATGCACCCGTGGGAAGACTGGGCCGAAACCTGGGCTCACTACCTGCACATGATGGACGCGGTCGACACTGCCTTGGGTTTTGGCATGAGCGCGCGCGACATGGAGCTGGACTACCAGCCATTCCCGCTGGAAGTGCTCTACGATCCACAGCACCCAGGCGGCCCGGCGTTCCTGTCGTTCGTCAACGCCTGGATCGAACTGGCCAGCATGCTCAACGAGCTGTCACGCAGTATGGGTCAGCCGGACTTCTATCCGTTCGTGCTGCCTCCTGCGGTAATCGCTAAGCTGCATTTCATCCACTTGGTGATTCAGGATGCGGGCGGCAAGGCCGACGAGGTGTTGCAGGCTCAGTAACCCAGACAGCGCCTGACATCGCTGGATGTCAGA
>NZ_LJQT01000239.1:0-572 GCF_001400515.1 Pseudomonas meliae
AGAAAAAGCAGACTCGCCGATAGCGACGCAGGGCTGGCCAATCAACTTGGCAGCCATGTCCAGAGCACCTTCATGCGTGGCGACGACTACCTGCTGGCCGAACAGCAGAGTGATCACACGTTGCTGCTTGCCACCGACGGCAGCGACAGTGTGCTGGGCGAGGTGGGTGGCGACGGGATCAACCGGAGGAGGTATACGGCCTACGGCCATGCCAGCGGTGAAGCTCCACCACTCGGTAAACTGGGGTTCAATGGCGAACTGGCCGAGGCGGATAGCGGCTGGCAAATGCTGGGGAATGGTTATCGGGCCTACAGCCCGGTGTTGATGCGCTTCAACAGTCCCGATAGCTGGAGTCCGTTTGGCAAGGGAAGGGTGAATGGGTATGCGTATGTCGAGGGGGACCCGGTGAACAGGGTGGATCCGTCGGGGCATAGTCCTTGGGGGGCGTTGATCAGGCTTCTTACGGCGCCTCTCAGTTCGACGGCCAAGAATATCCCCAAAAGCCTCCTCAAGACCAGATACGGTGAGTCAGCCCGATTAAGTAGAGTGACGGTTAAGAGGGTGTAGACAAA
>NZ_LJQT01000428.1:0-19764 GCF_001400515.1 Pseudomonas meliae
GCTCGGAGCTTCCCTAAAACCATTGCTTTTTTGTCCGCATGTCTTACAAATGCAATGTTCTCAGTCTGTAACCTCACTGCCACCTTCTCTGCGAGCCTGCTCCATGTCCAGAACCGTCGCCATTGCCTTCGCCTGCCTGCTTTCATCAACGGCCCAGGCCGCCTGCCCCGCCGCGACCCCGGTCGATACAGCGCGCTGGGTCTACGAAAAGCATCAGGACTTTTACCTCAGTGGCAAAGGCTCGGCTGATTACCTGTCCAAGCCTTTGCTGGGCTTGCTGAAAAAAGACTGGGCCTGTCAGAACGGTGATCAGTGCGCAGTCAGCGCCAACCCCTGGACCGACGCGCAGGATGGCGATGTGCAGAAGCCCATCGACTGGAAGCTGGTGTCCAATTCCGACAAGCAGGCGGTGGTCGAGATGACCTACAACCTGGGCTACAAAGACGCCCCGCAGCAGCCGGTCACCAGCCAGACCACTCGTCTGTTGTTGACTAAAAATGCCAGCAGTTGCTGGGTGCTGGACAATCTTCAAGGGCCGCAGGGTGTCGCACTGATGCAGACCCTGGAGGAATTTCCTTACGAAGGTGATTGATCGGCCTTGAAACAATCCGTCATTCTCGGTATCACAGGCACTTGAATTTCACGAGCGAGCACCATGAATACCTTTGAGCAATCGATTATTGAGGCTGCGCAGGCCGCCACGCCCAATAACACCGATGCCGAACGCGAAGCTGCCAGAATTGCCGCCACGCAGGCAGTGGCCGAAATCATGTCCAGCCGCAGCGGGCTGGACCGTACCCTGGCATTGGCCGAGTTGCTGGATTCCTACTCGGAACATGACGATCAGGAAGACGATTAGGCGGGGCGGCAGCGGGCAAAAATTTATTATCTGTTTATTTACCTGCGACGCTAAAGAAAGCTACTGTAGCGGTCGATAATTAGATTGAGGGGGTTCATCACAGCCCCCATTCATTTAGTCATTTAGTGCGCTCGGATGCGACCTATAGGGGAACCATCCGTGCAAGTCGAACAACTGAAAGACATCCAGGCCTACGTCAGGCGCACCGCCGACGACCTTGAACGCGTCTCGGCCAATCTTGCCGGACATCTTTTGTACCTGGAGCGTACTTCTCGCCCGCATGAAGCGCAGGAAGTCAGCGAGCGGATCGTCGGCTTGCGTGCGTCAGTCGATGGCCTTCGTGGCGTGTTCCGGTAACTGACCATTTACCTTTCCCCGGCCTGCGACAGCGGCCTCGCTACTTCCTCCAGAGACTTGCGCTCGGCAGCCGCGCCCCATATCGACTGAACCAGCGCCGCGAACATCATCAACCCTGCCCCGATCAGATAGCCGATCAGCACATTGCTGCGTTCGCCGGTTTCTATCAACTCACCAAACAACGTAGGGCCTATCATCCCGCCCAGCCCCGTACCGAAGGCGTAGAACACTGCAATCGCCAATGCGCGGATTTCCAGCGGAAAGGTTTCGGCCACTGTCAGGTAGGCCGAGCTGGCCGCTGCCGAAGCAAAGAAGAAAATCACCATCCAGGCAATGGCCTGCTGGGTTACGTCCAGCAGACCTTGCTCGAACATATAGCCACTGATCGCCAACAGCACGCCTGACACACAATGGGTCAGGCTGATCATGACACGCCGCCCCACCACGTCAAACAACCTGCCCAGCAGCAGCGGACCGCAGAAATTACCCAGCGCCAGCGGCAACACATACCAACCGACGCGCTCGGACGGCACGCCATAGAAGTCGGTCAATACCAACGCGTAAGTGAAGAAAATCGCATTGTAGAAAAAAGCCTGCGCCGTCAGCAGCGTCAGGCCAACCAGCGATCGCTGGCGAAACGTCACCAGCAAGGTTCTGGCAACCTCCCCCAGCGGCGTGTGGTCGCGCACGTGCAGGCGCAAGGGTTTGCCCTGCACGGGAGGCAGCACATGGCCCTGGCGCTGCAAATCGGCCTCTATCTGTTCAACGATCTTTTTCGCCTGCGCGGCCTGGCCGTGAATCAACAGCCAGCGTGGGCTCTCCGGCAGCCACAGACGCATCAGCAGCACCAGCAGGCCCAATACCGCACCGATCCCGAAACACAGGCGCCAGCCCAGTTCGGCACCTACCCATTGCGGATCGAGCAACACAATCGAGCCAATCGCGCCCAGCGCAGCACCCAGCCAGAACGTGCCATTGATGGTCAGGTCGACCCAGCCCCGGTAACGTGCCGGGGTAAATTCCTGGATTGTCGAATTGATTGCGGTGTACTCGCCACCGATACCCATCCCGGTCAGAAAGCGGAACAGCATGAAGCTCCAGACGCTGAATGAAAACGCCGTGGCAGCCGTGGCGACGACGTACAGCAGCAAGGTGATGAAGAACAGTTTGCGACGCCCGAGACGGTCCGCCAGCCAGCCAGCCAGCCAGCCAGCCAGCCAAAAAATAATGCGCCGAGTACGGCACCGGCGATATACGCGGCACCCGCCAGGCCCACGTCACTGTTGGTCAGGTTGAGCGCCGGACTGGCTTTCAGGGCGCCAGCCACCGAGCCTGCAAGGGTCACTTCCAGGCCATCGAGCAACCAGGTGATACCCAGCGCCACAACCAGCAAGGTGTGAAACCGCCCCCAGGGTAAGCGGTCCAGACGGGCCGGCAAATCGGTTTCGAACACTGCACCCGTTTCATCGGTTGTGGTCATTTCCGGCTCCCTGACAGCGAACATTGGTGTCAGGTTTGAGAGTGACTTACGGCGATCAAGTTCAGCTCACCCAGAACCACAGCAGCGTCAGATTGGCCGCCGAGATCAGACCGAACAGACCCCAGGCGGCAATCTTGACCAACCGACTATTGACGAACGGCCCCATCAACTGCGGATCACTGGTAAAGCGAATCAGCGGCCAGAGCGCAAACGGCAGTTGCAGGCTCAGCACCACCTGGCTGAGCACCAGCATCTTGCCGACCGAACTGTCACCCAGCCAGATCACGCCGATCAGCGCCGGAATCAGTGCCAGTGCGCGAGTAATCAAGCGCCGTTGCCAGCAAGGAATTTTGGCCTGCAGAAAGCCTTCGAGCACCACCTGCCCGGCGATGGTTCCCGTGAACGTCGAACTTTGCCCTGCCGCCAGCAAGGCGACGCCGAACAGCACGCTGGCAATGGCACCGCCTACCAATGGATCAAGCAGGTGATAAGCGTCCTGAATCTCGACCACTTCTGTATGCCCGGTCTTGTGAAACGCCGCAGCCGCGAGGATCAGAATCGCCGCATTGATCAGTAGCGCAAGGCTCAGCGAACCGATAGTGTCCAGCCGGGCGTAGCGAATGGCAGTGGCCTTGATGGCCAGGTCAGCACCATTGACCCGGGTCTGCACCACTGACGAATGCAGATAAAGGTTATGCGGCATGACCGTGGCACCCAGAATACCGATGGCGATATACAGCGGCTCCTGGCTGCTCAGTACATCCCAGCTCGGTTTCAGGCCCGCCACCACATCCGGCCAGAATGGCTTGATCAGAAACAATTCGACGGCAAAACAACTGGCAATGGTTGCAATCAACCCCAGCACGATAGCTTCCAGACGCCGGAAATTGGCACCCTGCAAGGCCAGCACGATCAGGGTATCGAAAGCGGTCAGCGCTACACCGGTGGTTATCGACACGCCCAGCAACAGATGAAACGCCAACGCCGCCCCCAGCACCTCTGCCAGATCGGTGGCGATGATCGACAGCTCTGCCAGCAGCCACTGGCCTTTGGCGACATTACGGCTGTAGCGGGCAGCAGACAGCTGCGCCAGATCACGCCCGGTGGCGATGCCAAGGCGGGAACAAAGGTTTTGCAAGACCATTCCCGACAAACTGGCGAGCACCACCACAAACAACAATGAATAACCAAAGCGTGAACCGGCCTCGATAGCCGTCGCCCAGTTGCCGGGGTCCATGTAACCGATGGAAACCAGCAGGCCTGGCCCCACGAACAGCATCATCTTGCGTAGCAAGGATGCGTTCGGCGGGATGGTCACGATGGGCAGAAAGGGGCTGTTGCAGTGGTGGGCAGTTTGTACGTCACGAGAACCCGACAGGCAGAAAATCAAGACCCTCATCCTAAGGTTTTGCGACACATGTTGATACATCATTGGAGGCTTCATGCCTGCTGTTTTGACGCTTGCTGGTCTTTGAGGCTGGCGCTGCATTGCTAATCACAAGCTATTTCAACGGTGTACAGCCCGACCCAACCGGTATAAACACTCAAAAACCGCACCAACTAAACAATTATTAATCTTTTAGGGGCCATTAACCGCATTAAAAGACCATTCATTACAAATTGTAAAGAGTACCATTCAGGCCTCTACAAGAACTCAGGATGGCCATCTATGAACTCATCACCTCGCACAGGTGCACCCAAGGGCGAACAGCTGCGGGCAGCGAATATCTCGGCGCGTATTGATCGACTGCCTGCGGTTGCCACTATCTGGAAACTGGTCGCCCTGCTGTCTATCGCCGGTTTTTTCGAGCTTTACGACCTGTTTCAGACGGCCTATATCAGCCCCGGCCTGATTCGCGACGGAATCTTTGCCACGGGAAACCAGGGCCTGTTCGGCTTTTCCGATCAGGCAGCCTTTGCCTCGGCGACCTTTCTGGGTCTGTTTTTCGGTGCCAGTCTGGTTAGCCCGATTGCCGACCGTTACGGTCGCCGCGCAATTTTTACCTTCGCGCTGATCTGGTACACCATTGCCACGGTGATCATGGGTCTGCAGACCTCCGCTCTGGGCGTGATAAGCATGCGCTTTGTAGTGGGTATCGGCCTGGGCGTAGAGCTGGTGACCATCGACACTTACCTGTCGGAACTGGTGCCCAAACGCATACGCAGTTCGGCGTTCGCCTTCGCATTTTTCATCCAGTTCCTGTCAGTCCCCAGCGTGGCGCTAATGTCATGGTGGCTGGTGCCCCAGGCACCCTTCGGCTTTTCCGGATGGCGCTGGGTGGTGATTGGCAGCGCGGTATTTGCGCTGTTTGTCTGGTGGCTGCGTTCAGCACTGCCAGAATCACCTCGCTGGCTGGCGCAGCAGGGGCGTTTCGACGAAGCCGAACTGATCATGGACGGAATTGAAGCACGTTGTATCAAAGACCAGGGCAAGCCGCTGGATGAACCTGAACCGGAGAAAGTCGCGCTGTCAGGCAACGGCAGCTTCGCTGATATGTGGCAACTGCCATACCGTCGTCGTGCACTGATGCTGATCGTATTTCACGTCTTCCAGGCCATTGGCTTCTTCGGCTTCGGTAACTGGCTACCCGCCCTGCTTTCCGGCCAGGGCCTGAGTGTCACACACAGCCTGGGGTATGCGTTCGTGATCACGCTGGCCTACCCGCTCGGCCCGTTGCTGTTCGTGAAATTTGCCAACCGCTTCGAGAACAAATGGCAAATCGTCGGCTCAGCGTTGGGAGCTATGATCTTCGGCAGCCTGTTTGCCTTCCAGACCAGCGCGGCAGGCCTTATTTTCTGCGGGATCATGATCACATTCTGCAACGCATGGCTGAGCTTCAGTTATCACTCATACCAGGGCGAGTTGTTTCCGACCAACATCCGCGCACGTGCCGTGGGCTTTTGCTACTCGTTCAGCCGCCTGTCAACGGTGTTCAGCAGCCTGCTGATCGGGATTTTCCTCGACCACTTCGGCACACCGGGCGTACTGGCGTTCATCGTTGGCAGCATGCTGATCGTGATCATCACCATTGGCCGGTTCGGACCACGTACACGCAATCTGGCGCTGGAGCAGATAGCCCACCGTTGAGTGAACTGACCGAGGAGTGGGTTCAGGCCTGAGCCCACTCCACATTGGTGACACCAAAGTGTTCCGCATAAGGCTTGGACACTTTGGCGACTTTCTCCAAACGGTATTTCGGTATGCGCGCAAGACCCGCGTCGACACTTGCACAGTGCCATGCTTCAGCGTTGTCCATATTCTCGGTGCGTATATAAAAACTCTTGAACGAACCGTTCAGCAGATAATCAATGCGGTAATGCTTTGGAAGTGCCATTGAAAGCCTGATCCTTTTTTCAGCAGTGGCTTGAAGTATAGGTGACTGCATTCACTGCAAAGAAATTCATTCTTTTTTCAATATCGGCGACCAACGAACATCCCCATTCGGATATATCAGCGAATACCCAGGCGCTTGGCAAGTCGATTGAGATTGGCTCTGTCCACCGCTAAATCGCGCGCCACTTCTGCCCAACGGCCTTGATGTCGTTCAAGACAATCAGCAATCAAAGAACGCTGAAAAGCATCCACCGACGCCTTGAGCCCTGCCCCCTGCACAGCCGCTGAAAGGGCTTTTTCAGCCGTGGGTAGTGGCGTGGCAGACGCCGAGCCGTCGAGGCCCAGCGCAGGCCCTTCGACCGTCAGGATGCGCGGTTTTTGCGGATGGGCAGACAACGCCTTGAGTACCGCCCGGCTGATCAGGTGCTCCAGCTCACGAACGTTACCCGGCCAGGGGTGCGCGAGCAGCAGCCGCTGCGCCTCGGCGCTCAGGCGCAGCCCACGTAGCCCCATGCGCACACGGTTTTCCTCGATAAAATAGCCGGCCAGCAGCAACACATCCCGTCCGCGCTCGCGCAGTGCTGGCACGAGCAGCGGGTAGACGCTCAATCGATGATAGAGATCCGCCCGAAACCGGCCGGAGCGCACTTCCTCGGCCAGATCACGATTGGTGGCAGCGATGATGCGCACATCCACATGGTGTTCCTGATCAGCACCCACCCGTTGCAACTGACCACTTTGCAGCACACGCAACAGCTTGGATTGCACCGACAATGGCAGCTCACCCACCTCGTCAAGGAACAACGTACCGCCATCCGCCAGCTCGAACCTGCCGCTACGCCCATTGACCGCCCCGGAAAAAGCGCCTTTGACATGCCCGAACAATTCGCTTTCGACCAGCATTTCAGGCAGCGCGGCGCAGTTGAGGCTGATCAGCGGCTTGTGTGCCCGCGGCGAGTGCAGATGGATGGACTCGGCCACCAACTCCTTGCCGACACCGGTTTCACCCATGACCAGTACCGTCAGCGGGCTGTTGCCGACCAGTTCAATCTCCTGCTGCATACGCTGGTGAACCGCGCTCTGACCAATCAGCTCGCGAGGCGCTCGCCCTCCGGCAGCGCGCTTGTAGACCTCGGCCAACTGGCGCTGATCTTCAAAACCCCGCGCCAACTGGTTGATGCGCTCGCCCGCCATGACCGTTGCCGCGGCGAGGCTGGCGAAGGCCTGCAGGTTATCCAGATCGACGCTGCCAAAGCTGGAGGGGTCCAGCGAATCCAGGGTAATAAGCCCCCAGGGCCGCCCCTGAACAGACAGCACGCAGCCCAGGCAATCATGCACTTCCAACGCGCCATGACCGTCGACCAGCCCGTCATAAGGGTCCGGTAAATCGCAATCGGCAGCAAAGCGCAGCGGCCCGTCACTCGCAAGCAACGCCTCGAAGCGAGGATGCTCGCTGACCCGGAAGCGACGACCGAGCGCGTCCGGGCTGAGTCCGTCGACCGCCAGTGGAATCAGCACATCACCCTCAAGCCTGAGCAGTGCAGTAGCGTCGCAAGGCAGCCAGTGGCGCAGCGAGCACAGCAGACGCCGATAACGCTCTTCGTCCGGCAGTTCTCTGGACAGGTCGGACACCAACGGTATCAGCTCACGCAACAGGGGGTGGGTCATTACGACTCCAGCAGACGGCCAACAAAGGCGTCATTATGACTCGCCAGGCTGAATAAGTGGTCACCGCGATGTTTATCCAGGCTCGCCCGTTCTGGCACCGTATGTCGAACACGTTGTATCAACGCGCGAATCAGAGCTACCGCCGTTAATCAGCCCTCTGAAATGACTCATTAACTTTACAGTTTCCGTACCAGATTCCGTTATTTGATCAATCAATGAATCAATAGCGTTCATGCAATTACAGTTGCCCGACCCTTAATTTTTCTGACGCCACAGGCACGGCTAAATGATGGATATCGTTTAATTTTATTGATGTGGCGATTGTCCGGTCTTGTTCCATAGTGCGCTCACTTTTACAGGAGCAACTGTTCATGCCCGGCACTCAAGGAGGAGTTCTTGAGGTTGATACACCTCTGGTTGTCGACCTCGATGGAACGCTGCTGCGTTCAGATTTGCTGTTTGAAACCGCAGTAGCTTTTATCCGAGGCCGACCACTACAGGTATTCAAGCTTTTTACCTGGCTATTACAAGGCAAGGCGTCCCTCAAGCAAGGGCTGGCTCTGGGCACCGACATCGACATTGCGTTACTGCCCTACGATGCTGCGGTCATCGCTTATATCCAGACCAGTCGGCAGCACGGGCGCAGGGTGGTTTTGGCAACGGCCTCTCACGAAACCCTTGCCAACCAGATTGCAGCACACCTGCAAATGTTTGATCAGGTCTGGGCCTCGGACGGTAAAACCAATCTTTCTGCCCATCGCAAACGCGATTTGCTGGTCAGCCATTATGGTGAGGGCGGCTTTGATTACATCGGTAATTCCCGGGACGACCTGTGCATCTGGAAAGTCTCACGCAAGGCCATCGTCGCCAGCCCGCTCGCAGGTGTGGAGCGCGCGGCGCGGGCACAAGGAAAAGTCGAACAGGTGATCAAATCCACATCGTCCCGACGCAGTGCGTGGTACAAGGCGTTGCGCCTCCACCAATGGCTGAAAAACACACTGATTTTTGTGCCCCTGCTCGCTGCTCACCAAGTCCAGAGCACGCAATTGCTGCTCGACGGATTGCTGGCATTTTTGTGTTTCGGGCTCTGCGCATCAAGCGTTTACCTGCTCAATGACCTGCTTGATCTGGCAGATGACCGCCACCATCGAAGCAAACGCGAGCGCCCGTTCGCCAGCGGTCAGTTGTCGATCGAATCCGGCTTACTGGTGATCCCGCTGTTGCTCGCAGCAGCCTTCGCCGGCGAGGCAATCATGTTGCCATGGCAATTTGCGGCGGTGCTGGCTGCCTATTACTTGCTGACGCTGGTCTACTCGCTTTACCTCAAGCGCCACATGGCAGTGGACGTCATTGTTCTGGCGATGCTCTACACCACGCGCATCCTGGCCGGTGCAGCGGCGTTTCAGTTGCCGCTGACGTTCTGGATTCTGGCATTTTCAATGTTTCTGTTTCTCAGCCTCGCGCTGGTCAAGCGCTATGCCGAACTGCGCGACGCTAGGCTGTGCGATGTGACCGTCAAGACACGCGGCCGCGGCTACTACCCGGGCGATCTGGACATGATCGCCTCCCTGGGTGCATCGTCGGGCAATCTGGCGGTAATGGTCCTGGCGCTTTACATCCATGAGGGCGCGACGGTTGCCCTGTATCAGCATCCGCATGTGATCTGGCTGGCCTGCCCGTTGCTGTTGTTCTGGATCACCCGGATCTGGATGCTCACCCATCGCGGCCAGATGAACGAGGACCCGGTAGTTTTCGCAATCCGCGACCGGATCAGCCAGGGGATCGGTTTTCTGTTCCTGCTGGTGTTCTGGATCGCCGCATGAGCGCGCCTCTCTACTCCTGGGGGCGCTACCCGCAGGTTGCCCAGCAAGGTCATGACTGTGAGGCGGTAAATCGCTTGCCGGCGCACATCTCGGAAACACTTGCGCACCATCACACCAGCCTGCCGTTCGGCAACGGCCGTAGCTACGGCGACAGTTGTCTGGCCAGCAGTGGTCACGTACTGGACATGCGCAAGCTGGATCGCTTCATCGCCGCAGACTGGCAGAACGGCGTGGTGCAACTGGAAGCAGGCATGACCCTGTCACAACTGCTGGCGGCAGCAATCCCGCGCGGCTGGTTTCTACCGGTCACACCGGGCACGCAGTTTGTGACGATAGGCGGCGCACTTGCCAACGACGTGCACGGCAAGAATCATCATCTACGCGGCACCTTCGGCTGTCATGTCATGCGTTTCGAATTGATCCGTCATGGCGAGCCGCCGATGGTTTGTTCGGCCGTGGAAAACCCTTTGTTTTTCGCTGCCAGCATCGGCGGCCTGGGCTTGACCGGCGTTATCAGTCGGGTCGAGCTGCAATTGATGCCGATCCGTACCAGTCAGATCAACAGCACGGTGGTGCGCTTCGCCAATCTGGCAGAATTTTTTACCCTGTCGCACGAGCTGGACGCGCAGCACGAATACAGCGTGGCCTGGATTGATTGCCTGGCGCGAGGCAGTAATAGCGGTCGTGGCGTGTACGTTGTCGGCGACCATGCTCGTTACGGGTCGCTGGCGGTCGATGCGCCCAAGCGTCTGAGCATACCGTTCATTGCCCCGCTTTCACTGGCCAACAAGCTGTCCTTGCGTGCATTCAATTCGATCTACTGGCACGCCCATCCACAACAGGCCAAGGCCCGCCGCAGCGCGTGCGAAGCGTTCTTCTACCCGCTGGATCGCATCCAGCACTGGAATCGTCTTTATGGTCGCAAAGGGTTTCAGCAATACCAGTGCGTGATCCCCGGGCATTGCGCGTCCAAGGCCATGCAACTGCTGCTCGATGCGATTGCTGCATCGGGCCGGGGTTCATTCCTTGCGGTACTCAAGCGCTGCGGCGATATCGCTTCGCCGGGGCTGCTGTCCTTCCCTATGCCGGGTACTTCGCTGGCACTGGATTTTTCGCAGACGCGCGAGCTGGCCGAAACACTGTTCCCACGCCTGGATGCCATTGTCCGTGAAGCGGGTGGACGTCTATATCCGGCAAAAGATGCACACATGACCGGGAGCGATTTCCGCCAGGCCTATCCAGCCTGGGAGCAACTTGAAGCCCTGCGTGACCCTTCCTTGATGTCCCGCTTCTGGAAACGAGTGATGCCATGAAAAAAATTCTGATCATCGGCGCGACATCAGCCATCGCCCACGCCTGTGCCCGACTCTGGGCCGCGCAGGGCTGTGATTTTTTTCTGGTGGCGCGCGACATGGAGAAGCTCGACAGCAATGCAGCCGATCTCAAGGCGCGCGGTGCCGGGCGTATCGACACACACCGACTGGACGTTACGCACTTTTCAGAGCACCCGGCGATGCTGGTCGACTGTCTGGCTGCATTGGGGCAGATCGATATCGTCCTGTTGGCTCACGGCACCCTGCCCGACCAGAAGGCCTGCGAGCAATACGCAGGCCTGGCCATACAGGAATTCATCACCAACGGTGCATCGGTTATTGCCTTGCTGACCCTGCTGGCCAGGCATTTCGAAGTGCAGCGCTGCGGCACACTGGCGGTGCTTTCCTCCGTCGCTGGTGATCGAGGACGCCCTTCCAATTACCTGTACGGCTCGGCCAAGGCTGCCGTCTCGACGTTCTGCGACGGGTTGCAGGCGCGGATGTTCAAACTCGGCGTACACGTAGTGACCATCAAGCCGGGTTTTGTCGACACGCCCATGACCCACGGCCTGCCGTTGCCTGCCTTGCTGGTTGCGCAACCGGCAGCTGTTGCGGAGCGCATCGTCAAGGGCATCGCGCGCGGGTCTACAAGCCTTTATGCGCCGGGCTTCTGGGCATGGATCATGTGGGTGATTCGCGCGATTCCACAGCCATTATTCAAAAGGCTCGACCTTTGAGCGACATGCCGCTGCTGTCAGGCTGGCGCTATCGGGCGGTGCTGCTCTCGGTCGTCTTCTCGGCACTGGGCTATCTGGGATTTTCCCTGTGGGGCGGCTGGCAGGCAGTCAGCGCAGCAACCGGCAAGGTCGGGGTGCAGGGCATTGGCTTGGTCTTGCTGATGTCGGCAATCAACTACGCGCTGCGCTTCGGACGCTGGCAGCTTTACCTTGAGGTGCTGGGGCATCCGCTTGCCTGGCGGCAAAGCCTGCGGATCTACCTGGCCGGCTTCGCCCTGACAACCACGCCCGGCAAGGCCGGCGAAGCATTGCGTGGCGTATTGCTCAGGCCGCTGGGCGTACCGTACCCACAAAGTTTTGCTGCATTTTTCAGCGAACGCCTGTCCGATCTGCTGGCCATCGTGCTGCTGACGCTGTTCGGTCTGTCGTGGTACCCGCAGGCGCAACCCATGATTTTTATCGGCCTGGCGCTGGTTCTGGCGGGGCTGCTGGTGCTGTCTCAGGGTCATTTGCTGAAGCGCATGCGAGGTGCGCTGCCGACGGAGAAGAGCACACGACTGCACAGGCTGCGGCGGCAGCTGTTCGACATCCTGCTCGCCGCCCGTCAATGCCTGCACGGGAGAGTGTTGCTGACCGCCAGCCTGCTCAGTCTGCTTGCCTGGAGCGCCGAGGCACTAGCGTTTTACTGGATGCTTGGCTGGATGGGCGCGCAGATCCCACTGACGTTTGCCGTGTTTACCTATGCACTGGCAATGCTCGCCGGAGCGTTGAGCTTCATGCCGGGTGGCCTGGGCAGTGCCGAAGCAGTGATGGTCGGGCTGCTGATGTTCAAGGGCATGCCTGGGGCCGACGCGATTGCCGCCACGCTGCTGATACGTCTGGCGACCCTGTGGTTCGCAGTGGCGATCGGTGCCGTGATGCTTTCCCGATTCAACGCTGCACCACCGGGACGTCAGCCTTGAGGCAGTAAAGCAGGCACCCAACACCTTTTGTTCACCTCACGGAGGAGCTGTTCAATGCTACCCGATTCGCGCACCTCGATTGCCATGCCCCTGTTTCTGCTGGGTGCCGCCATCGCCGCAAGTTTTCTGGCCTCCAGCGGGCCGGTGCAATGGATGGACAATGGCATGTTTCTGGCCAACGCCCGCGAAGGCCATTATTTCAGTGAGTCGCTCGGACCGCTGGAGCATCCGCTTTATCAACTGCTCAACTCGGTATTCTTCACACTGTTCGGCCCACGCGCGCTCAGCCTGCTGAATTCGTTACTCCTCGTGCCGTTGGCATGGATCGTCTATCGACTGGCGCAAAGCCTCGGCGCCGGGCCACGTCAGGCCGTACTCGCTGGCGCAGCGACGGTATTGGCGCACGGAGTGTTCTGGGTGTCGACCAAAGCCGAGGTTTATCTGCTGCACACGCTGTTCGTACTGCTGGCTTATACGCTGCAGTTCAATGACAGTAACCGTCTGACGCCGCTGAAAAAGCTGTTCATTATTGGCGTGCTGACTGGAATGGCGGCCTCGACTCATCAACTGACCTTCGTGGTCCTGCTGCCGCTGTACCTGCATCTTGTATAAAGCGCGCGTTTTGATCACCCTGCCCGGCTTCATGCTCGGCTTCGCGTCGGCGGCTGTCGCGGTATTAAATGACCTTAACACCGGATTGGGCCTGCTGGATATTGCTCGACGTTACCTGACCGGTGCGTCCGCGACCATTGCGGGGCCTGAGTGGCAAGGCAGCCTGTTGCGTTTCGACGAACTCCTGGAGGAAAGGAACGCAGCCATACTGGTGCTGCTGTCACTGATAGGGCCGCAGTTGGCGGGGCTGCTGCTGTTTCCCAAGGAGAGTCGGCTGCGGTTGTTGTGGAGTGCGGCGCTGTTGAATCTGGTTTTTGCCATTTCCTATAACGTGACCGACCGTTTCACCTTTTTTCTACCCGGCGTGGCGATGCTGAGCATCATCGGCATGATTCAGCTGCGGCGGTTTTTGCCACACAATGTGACACGCAGCACCTTGCTCAATCTCTCGGTATTGTCCTCGCCGACAGTGGTTTTGTTGGCGTATTCACTTTACGCAAACGGGGTCATACATTTTCCTGAGCATAAGGAGAAGCTGCCCTATCGCGACGATATCCGTTATTTCATGGTGCCTTACCTGCGCGACCGCTCTGCCGAGCAGTTCGTGCGCGCCTATGAACAGGTCGTGCCCAACGGTGCTTTGATCATCGCCGACTGGACACCGATGGGTGCCATGCGCTCCGGGCAAGCCATCGGGCTGCTTGGCGGTCGCAGGCTGGCCATGTGCGACGACAACGTTGCCATTCGAGCGGCCTTGAACAGCAACGGCGTCTATCTGCCACGGTTGAGCTATTGCGGGACGCTTACACAGAACTACCGGCTGGAAGAACAGTCGGCAGGATATTCATTGCAGGCGAACTGATCATGAATGAACCTCTGATTCACATTCATGACACGTTCGCGCACACTCTCAAGGCTGCCAGAGCGCTTGCCCGCCGCCCAGTTTGCGGTCCAGAAAACTGGCCGCGCTGATTAACGCCAGATGGCTCAGGGCCTGCGGTGTATTACCGAGATGATGAGCATGCGCGTCGAATTCTTCGGCGTACAAACCCAGCGGGTTGGCGTAACGCAGCAATTGTTCGAACTCCAGATGCGCCTGCTCGACCCGACCGGCACGGGCCAGACATTCGACGTACCAGAACGAACAGGCAACGAATGCGCCCTCTTCGCCTGCCAGTCCGTCATCGTGATCATCATCGTTGCGATAGCGGAATACCATCCCGTCACGCACCAGTGCTGCTTCGATGGCGTCCAGCGTCGCCAGCCACTTCGGGTCATTGGCACCGACAAAGCGTACCAGCGGCATCAGCAGCATCGAGGCATCCAGATTGCGGCTGCCCTTGTGCTGCACGAAGTGGCCCAGGTCTTCGTTCCAGAAATTCTCCCAGATGTCGTTGTGGATCTCTTCACGTACCCTGGTCCAGCGCTCGAAGGGCCCCGACAGCGAGCGCTTGAACGCCAGGCGCAGTGCCCGGTCCAGTGCAACCCAGCACATCAGCCGCGAATGCAGAAAATGCTGATCGCCACCGCGCATTTCCCAGATGCCCACATCGCGGTCGCTCCAGTGTTCGCACACGTAGTCGACCTGGCGAACGACATGCTACCAGCCATCATGGGAAATAGCGTCTCCATACTTGTTGGCCAGGTAGACGGCGTCCATCAGTTCGCCATAGATATCCAGCTGAACCTGCTTGTAGGCCTCATTGCCGATGCGTACCGGCTGAGCACCGCCGTAGCCGGACAAATGATCGAGATTGTCTTCCGGCAATTCTGCGTGGCCATCGAGGGCATACAGAATGCCGAGTTTCTCGGTCTGTTCACAGCAGTCATCCAGTCGCCCGCGCACCCAGCTCATGAAGGCATTGGCTTCATCGGTGTACCCCAGGCGCATGAACGCATACACGGTGAATGATGCGTCACGTATCCAGGTGTAACGGTAGTCCCAGTTGCGCTCGCCGCCCTCGGTTTCCGGCAGACCGAACGTCGCGGCTGCGACAATGCCGCCATGCTTGCGCGAGGTCAGCAGCTTGAGCGCCAGCGCCGAGCGAGTGACCATTTCACGCCAGCGGCCCTTGTATTGCGATTGCCCGGCCCAGCGCCGCCAGAATTTCAGTGTGTCGTCGAAATAGCGCGAGCATTTGCCTGCGGCCACGTTCGGGTCGTCGATACCGCCAAGAATGAACTCGACGGTCTGGCCTTTATGCATGTGAAACTCGGCTACAGGGTCCTGCTGCTCCAGCTGTAGCGGCGTAGCAGCCGACAAGCGCATGCCTGGCTGCCCTTCGGCCTCGAAACAGATGTCCTGGCCATCGACGCGAGCGGTGGTTTCAGCACGGCTGTAGTCCATGCGTACCCGGCAGCGCATGCGAATGGTGGCCTCGCCAAAACGCACTTGAACCCTACGCACGATGCGCGGCAGATCGTCCTGATCTTCACCGATCGGCATCAGGTCGGTGACTTCCACCACCGCGTCCTCGGAAATCCAGCGGGTTTGCAGGACATTGGTGTCCGGCAGGTAGATCTGCAGACGCCTGGCGTCAGGCAAATCGGGCGCCAGCTGAAAGATCCCGGCATCGGGCGTATCCAGCAGCGCGGTGAAAATCGACGGGCTGTCGAAATCCGGCCAGCAGCAGAAATCGATGCTGCCGGTGTTGGCGATCAACGCGGCGCTGCGCATATCGCCGATGATGCCGTGGTCTTCGATACGGTTTTGCGCTTCTTGGGGAAAGTCAGCCATTGCCACGGAACTCCGGATAAAGGGTCATCCCGCCGTCGATGTACAGGGTCGTGCCGTGCACATAATCCGAGGCATCGGAGGCCAGCCAGAGCACGGCATTGGCGACGTCTTCAGGCTCACCGATACGGCCATAAGGGATCAGTTTGAGCATTTCTTTCTCGGCGTCGCCCTTGCGCGCATCGGCATTGATCGGCGTGCGAATAGCACCCGGCGCGACGCTGTTGACGCGAATTTTCAGTTCGCCAACCTCCTGAGCAATGCTGCGCATCAGCAGATCGACGCCGCCTTTGGATGCAGCGTAATTGACATGCCCGGCCCATGGGATCAACTGATGCACCGAACTCATGTGAATGATCTTGCCCATCGCCCGTGACACATCAGGGCGCATGCCTTGCTTGATGAACTGGCGTAACGCCGCGCGGGCACAGAGAAATTGCCCGGTCAGGTTGACATTGATGACCGTGTTCCAGTCTTCCAGGCTCATGTCGACGATGGCTGCGTCTTTTTGCAGGCCCGAGTTGGCGACCAGGATGTCCAATGCGCCAAAGTGCTCGATGGTCTGCGCAAACAGGCGCTCGACGTCTGCTTCTTTCGACACGTCGGCCCCGACAGCAAGTGCGCGACCGCCCGCTGCGCGAATCTCTTCAGCCAGCTTCTCGGCAGGTTCAGCCTTGGAGTTGTAATTGATCACCACCGCCGCCCCGGCGTCCGCCAGCGCTCGCGCGGCACCCGCGCCGAGACCGGAACTGGCTCCGGTGACGATAGCGACTTGTTGCTTGAGTGAGATATGCATCGAATTTCAGCCTCGGAGTAAGCGTACTAGTGCTGACTGACGAGGCTGAAAGTAAGTTCAGTTCGGCTTAGGGTGCCGGGTTGGGCTGAGTAGTGTGAATCGCTTCGATGCCGGCGATGACCTCGTCGGACAGCGTGACGTCGATGCTCTCCAGATTGATCTTCAGTTGATCCAGTTTCGTGGCACCAATGATGTTGCTGGTCACGAACGGACGGCTGGTGACATAGGCCAGCGCCATCTGCGATGGATCCAGACCATGCTCGCGAGCCAGCGCGACATACTTGGCTGTGGCAGTGACGGCCTGCGGGTTGTTGTAGCGCTGGAAACGCTCGAACAGGGTCAGGCGGCCATCAGCCGGACGTGCACCGCCCAGGTACTTGCCGGCCAACACACCGAACGCCAGTGGCGAATAGGCCAGCAAGCCGATCTGTTTTCTGCCAGACCCACTTCGAAGGTGCGGTTAAGCAGGTTGTAGGGGTTCTGGATCGAGACAGCACGTGGCAGATCGAGGGTTTCGGCAAGGTGCAGAAAACGCTGAGTGCCCCATGGCGTTTCGTTGGAGAGGCCGAAGTGGCGAATCTTGCCCGCCTTGACCAGATCGCCCAGAACCGACAGGGTTTCTTCGATTTCGACAGCCTGATCATCCGGGTCGTGGGTGTAACCCAGCACGCCGAAGAAGTTGGTCTTGCGATCCGGCCAGTGCAACTGGTACAGGTCCAGGTAATCGGTATTAAGGCGCTTGAGGCTGGCTTCCAGCGCCGCAGTGATGTTCTTGCGGTCAAGCCGCGGATTGCCATCGCGGATATGATCCATGCGACCTGGACCGGCGACCTTGCTGGCCAGTACCCAGTCGTTGCGGTCCCCGTACTTCTTGAAGTACTCGCCGATGATGCTTTCGGTCTTGGTGTAAGTCTCGCCACGCGGCGGCACCGGGTACATTTCTGCCGTGTCTAGGAAGTTGACCTTGGCATCCTTGGCCATACGAATCTGTTCGAATGCTTCATCCTGGGTGTTCTGCTCGCCCCAGGTCATGGTGCCCAGACAGATCGCGCTGACCGACAGATCGGTTTTGCCCAATTTACGAAATTGCATCGATGTCTCCGTTTGATTCAAAAAGATACAGCTTGAAACAGGGCTCTCATAAAACGCCGACTGGTCATTCACTGCAACACTTTTTATCTAACGATAGCCTTGCGCCTGCAGATCGAACAGCGCGGCGTAGCGCCCTGCGGCGGCGATCAGGCTGTCGTGATCACCGCGCTCCAGCACCCGCCCATGCTCCAGCACCACGATATGTTCGGCGTTGCGCACACTGGAAAAACGGTGGGAAATCAGCAGCGTCATGCGTCCCTTGGCGTACTCGCGAAAGTGCTCGAATACCGCAGCTTCTGCTCCGGCATCCAACGCGGCAGTGGGCTCATCGAGAATCAGAATATCGGCATCGCGGCGCATATAGGCGCGTGACAGCGCGATTTTCTGCCACTGCCCGCCGGACAGCTCCTGACCGCCTGCGAACCAACGCCCCAATTGTGTGGCGTAACCCTTGTCGAGCTGTTCGATAAACTGCGCTGCCATGCCTTGCGCAGCGGCTTCGCGCCAGCGGGTTTCGTCGTGAAAGGCGTGGGTATCGCCGACCCCGAGGTTTTCACCGACCAGAAACTGATAGCGGATGAAGTCCTGAAAAATCACGCCGATGCGCGACCGCAGGGCGTCTTCGTCCCATTCCTGCAGATCGCTGCCATCCAGCAGAATGCGGCCTTGGTCGGGCTGATAAAGGCGCGTCAGCAACTTGATCAGGGTGGTCTTCCCCGAGCCGTTCTCGCCCACCAGCGCCACGCTGCGACCCGGTGCAAGATGCAGATCGATGTTTTCCAATGCTGCGCGGCTGGTGCCAGGGTAAGTGAAGCTGACGTTCTCGAAACGCATGCCATCGCCGGGCAGCGCACCCTGGGTCAGGCTGCCAGCAGACGGCGTGACCGGCTGACCGAGGTAAATGTATAGGTCGGCCAGGTACAGCCCGTCCTCGTACAAACCACTGATCGCACTCAGGCTGCTGCTCACAGCGGCCTGCCCTTGCTTGAACAGCACCAGGTACATGGTCATCTGCCCCAGGGTAATACGCCCATGCACCGCATCGACCACCACCCAGGCGTACGCCAGATAGAACGAAGCAGTGCCCAGCAAGCCGAGCAGAAAGCCCCAGCCATCACGGCGCACGGTCAAGCGGCGGTCTTCGGCATACAACCGTTCAAAGGTGTCGCGATATCGTTTGAGCAGCAGCGGCGCGAAGCCGAACAGCTTGACCTCTTTGATGTAGCCCTCGTGGGAGAGCAGTGTTTCGATGTAGTTCTGCCGACGGGTTTCCGGAGCACGCCGGGTAAACAGGCGGAACGCGTCGCCGGAAAAATGCGCCTCGGCAAAAAACACCGGCAATGCGCCGAGCACCAGAATCAGCAACGCCCAGGGCGAGAAATGCACCAGCAGTACGGCAAAGCTGATCAGCGAAATGAGGTTTTGCAGCAATCCCAGGGATTTGGTCACCAGCGCCAGAGGCCGGGTCGAGGCTTCACGCCGGACTCGTACCAGCTTGTCGTAGAACTCCGAATCCTCGAACTGCGACAGTGACAGGGTCTGGGCCTTCTCCAGAATCAACGTATTGACCTTCTGCCCCAGCAACACCCGCAACAGCGCCTGCTGCACCGACAGCCCGCGTTGCGCACCGGCCAGCAGCGCCAGTACACCGGCCTCCAGCAACACATAACGCAACACCGGCCATAGAGGCGCCTCGCCAGTGCTGGCATGCAGTTGCATGGCACTGACCACCGCATCGACAATCCGCTGCCCCAACCAGGCGGCCAGCGCGGGCAGCAAGCCTGCCACCAGCGTGGCAACGATCAAGCCAACGGAGAGCGCTCGGGACGTGGTCCAGACCAGATGCATAGCCCGTAAGGCCTGCTGCATGAACGACGTGAAGCGTTTGAAAACCGGCATACGTTAAAAAATCCTGAAGAGCCTTACATATAGGGGGCAGTTCACTGGAGCGCTCATCGTTATACACAAAGCCTTGAGATGACTATCGTGCCAATGCT
>NZ_LJQT01000428.1:19792-24350 GCF_001400515.1 Pseudomonas meliae
TCTCTGCGTCACACATCTTCAGTCTGGTGAAACAGCAGGCGTAACCGGAGCTCAGGCCAGCATCTCGTAAGGCCTGAATCAGGTGTCGAGGCTCTAATGTGTGACGTGGAGCGTCACGAACTGCATTNNNNCATTACCACGCGGAGCGTGGTAACGATAATCGATGTGTGATCGCTTATTCCGGACTCACCCTCACTTCGGTGCGCGCTGTACGCAGCGTTCGCGGCGGTCGTCGACGCGTTCGGCGAACCAGGCGGTGGTCAGGCTGCGGGTGATTTTCGGGCTTTTCAGGGTGATGCCGGGCAGGATGGCTCTTGGTAAGGGCTTGCCTGCTGCCTTGTCCGCCAGTGCAAACACCTTGCTGTACAGATCGGTCTCTTCGAACTCCAGGGTATCGCCCTGCTTGAGCTGGTTCCATATCTGTGACTTGTTCATGCCCAGCCGGTCAGCCAGGGTTCGCACTGCCAGCTCGGTGGAGCCTGGCGAGGTGGAGTCGAAACGAATCAGATCGCCATCAAGCGCCAGCTCGATGCCGGTCGCACGACTCACCGCGTTCTGAAACGCGGCATTGCGACTGGCGTACCAACCGGCATTGAAATCGGCAAAGCGGTACAGGGACTGGGTGTAGTTCACCGGGTAACCCAGTAGATGAGCGATGCCGAAATACATGCCGCCACGGCGAGTAAAGACTTCGCGTCGGATCGAGCCATCCACCGTGTAGGGATAATCTTCCGCATGCTTCTCGGCAAAGGCGATGCTGACCTGCATCGGGCCGCCGGTCTTGACCGGGTTGAAATTGCCGAACAGTGTCTGGCCCAGCGGTACCATGCCGATGAAATCATCAAAGATCGCGCTGAGGTCTTTCTCTGTGCGGGCTGAATCGAGCCGCTTGCCATAGGTCTTGCCGTCTGGTGAACGTACGCGCAATGCAGTGGCTATCAATGCATTGGGGATATGCAAGCGCGCCGCGCGGCGGTTTATTTCGGCACGGGCAATGCGGCCCATGTCCGGCACCGCAGGATCGACCTGAAAGGTTGACTCCTGTTCGGTCACAGCCAATACCGAGCACAGGTTTTCGGTGGTCATCGGAATTTTCTGCGCGGCAAATGCGGCATGGATATCCGTTGCCCACGCCTGCCGATCCGTAACAGTGGCAGGCATCAGGCGCACGATCTGCGCACGCGCCTGTTCCGGGCTCAGTTCAGGTTCCTGCACACGCTGGGTGCCACAACCTGCCAGCACCAGCAGCCCGACGCTCAGCATGAGCGATTTGCTTAGCCTTCGATTCAATCCATGACTCCTGCCAGGTTCGCGCTTTACCGCACCGTTCACTTCAGAAGGCTTTAAAACACCGACCAGTCGATCCTCGCGCTGAGTTTTTCCAGCGCAGCCATACCGACAAGGGAATTGCCCGCCGCGTTCAACTCCGGAGACCACACACAGACCGAAGCGCGCTCCGGCACAATCGCAACGATACCACCCCCTACTCCGCTCTTGCCCGGCAGGCCGACACGATAGGCGAAGTTACCGGCTTCGTCGTAAAGACCGCTGGTGGCCATGATCGAATTGACCTGAGTGGCCTGGCGTGCGGTGAGTATCTGCTCGCCACTGTGAGTGCATAAGCCCTGATTGGCCAGAAAACCGAACGCCTTGGCCAGATCAATGCAATTCATGCTCAGCGCACAATGGTGGAAATAGCTGCGCAGCACGTCTTCCACATCGCCATGAAAATTGTCGAAAGACTTCATCAGATAGGCCGCTGCGGCGTTGCGCGAACGGTGCTGGTATTCGGATTCCGCAACTTTGGAATCGGAGGTGATCGCCCGATTGCCGCACAGGCGTCGAACGAAGTCACGCATTGACAGCGACGGTGCCGCAAACCGTGCCTGATTGATGTCGCAGATCACCAGCGCGCCGGCGTTGATGAACGGGTTGCGCGGCCTGCCCCGTTCGAATTCCAGCTGCACCAGCGAGTTGAACGGCTGGCCGGAGGGCTCGTGCCCCAGGCGCTGCCAGATGTCCTCACCGGAGTGCCCGATGGCCTGCACCAGGCTGAACACCTTGGAAATACTCTGTATCGAAAACTGCGTTTCGGCATCACCGGCGCTGAACACCTGGCCGTCGTTGCCGTACACCGCAATGCCCAGTTGATCAGGCCGCACCCCACCCAGTGCCGGAATGTAATCGGCCACCTTGCCCTGACCAAGCAAGGGTCTTACTTCATCGAGGATTTCGTTCAGCAGGTCTTGCATGTGTGCGCCCCTTGTTTTGGCTGCGCACACTACACCAACCCCAGGCGCCTCGCATCACCGTGTTGCAGGTTCAGTCCCGGTAATCGGTGCCGCTGCGCTCCAGCTCTCGGATCAGCGCATTCCAGTGTCGGGCGACACCCGGACCATGGCCGTCCTTGATGGCCTTGGCCTGCTCTTCCACTTTGGCGATGACCTCCCGGGGCGGAAACACCAGTTCAGCGTTGCCGGCAGACTGCGCTGCAATCTGGATATTGCAGGCGTATTCGAGGGCATGCAGCTGCTGGAATGCGTGCTCTACACTCACCCCGCCGGTGAGCAAGCCGTGATTGCGCAGGATCATCACGCTCTTGTCACCCAGGTCCGCGACCAGTCGTTCACGCTCGCTCAGGTCCAGCGCAATGCCTTCGTAACCGTGATAGGCCACGCGCCCGGAGAAGGCAATGGAGTGCTGGGAAATCGGCAGCAGCCCGTCCTTTTGCGCCGACACTGCGATACCGTCACGGGTGTGGGTGTGCAGCACCGCTTGCAGGTCATGGCGCGCAGCGTGAATGGCACTGTGAATCACGTAACCGGCGTAGTTGATACCCAGCCCTGTCGGGTCATCGACAATCGTGCCGTCGATGTCGACCTTGACCAGATTGGATGCGGTGATTTCATCGAACAACAGGCCAAACGCGTTGATCAGAAAGTGCTCGTCCGGCCCCGGTACCCGCGCCGAGAAGTGTGTATAGATATGGTCGGTCCAGCGCTTGAGCGCGGCCAGCCGATAGGCCGCCGCCAACTTGACCCGGACTTCCCATTCCTGCGGCGAAACCCTGTCACGCACACTGCCGCCACCCGACGGCGTAGTACCTGGCTGGAGTGGCAAAGCGCTGACGTTGCTCATAATGTTGCTCCTTGGTGACTGCTGACTGGCCAGCCAGACTAGGCGCATTACAAATCAATTAAAAATCACACTTACTTCTAAGCTAATTATAAAAAATAAGAATATTAAGAACGACTGGTGTACAGGCTTCCCAAGCGCATCAGGCGGTCTATTCATATTCGTTAAGGTTATTTAAATAAATTTTTATATAGCGATATGCTCCAGAAAATTCCGTTTCCATTTTGGAGCCATGCATGTCAAAACCTGCCCCCTTTCTACCCCGTTTCAGCCGTCTGGCAGCGGCCATCGGGCTTGGTGCCGCGCTACTGACCGGAACGCTGATTGCGCCCGCCAGCGCACAGGCTGAAGGCGAAATTCGCATCGCCGAGCAGTTCGGCATCGTCTACCTGCTGCTCAACGTGGTGCGCGATCAACAATTGATCGAGAAACACGGCAAGGAAGACGGCCTGGAGATCAAGGTGGACTGGACCCAACTGTCCGGAGGTTCGGCGGTCAACGATGCGCTGCTGTCGGGCTCCATCGATGTTGCCGGTGCCGGGGTTGGTCCGTTGCTGACCATCTGGGACCGCACCAAGGACAGGCAGAACGTCAAGGCGGTCGCATCGCTGGGCAACTTCCCCTATTACCTGGTGAGCAATAACCCCAACGTCAAAACCATCGCCGACTTCACCGAAAAGGACCGCATCGCGGTGCCGGCAGTCAGTGTTTCAGTGCAGTCACGCTACCTGCAATTCGCCGCCGCGAAACTCTGGGGTGATAAGGAATACGCACGCCTGGACAAGTACACCCTGAGCCTGCCGCACCCGGACGCCGCCAGCCTGATCGCGGGTGGCACCGAATTGACAGGGCACTTTTCCAACCCGCCTTATCAGGATCAGGAACTGAAAAACCCCAACGTGCATGTAGTGCTCAACACTTATGACCTGCTGGGGCCTAACTCTCCCACGGTACTGTTCGCCACCGAGAAATTTCGCAACGAAAACCCGAAAACCTACAAGGCCTTCATTGAAGCGCTGGCCGAGGCAGAAGCTTTTGTCAGCAAAGACATTGGTGCTGCCGCCGACATCTACCTGCGCGTCACCAAGGCGAAGATCGACCGTGCCGAACTGTTGAAGATCATTGATCAGCCGGAGTTTCAATTCACCATCACGCCGAAGAACACCTACCCGCTGGCCGAGTTTTTGTACTGTGTCGGCGCGATCAAGAACAAGCCGACGTCGTGGAAGGATTACTTCTTTCAGGATGCCCCCCCGTTGCAGGGCAGTTGAGAGTGAAACGCAGAGCATTTTTGTGACGCTCTGCGTCACACAGGTTCTGCGAGGTCAGATAGATTCAGATAAGACTCAAGTCCCCTTTTCGCCCCTCGGCGCCTCACTTTGAGGGACCAAAGTGAGCAAAGTCCTCGCTCCTGTTTCCGGCC
>NZ_LJQT01000154.1:0-31615 GCF_001400515.1 Pseudomonas meliae
TTTTCATCGTTGAACCACTTGACGGTACCGCTCTGACGATCAGCCATTTTCTTATTTCCTTGACGCTTGACTTGAATTGGTTACAGCCTCTTTCACACGAAAGAGCACTGGGGCTGGTTGCAGGAAGTAAGAAACGTAGAACGGGTTGTAGCAAACCTAGAGCTACTGCCCAGGTCCAGATTCGGCGACCCATGCAAACACAGTCCGGAAACTCTACGCCAACTCTCGTTACAAATACAACCCCCCTGCCTTGTACCCTGTTTCCGGGGGGTAGAGCCTTATGCCCGGCGTGTTTGCCTGCTGTGCACGGTGTTTGGTCTGTCATAACATTTTGCACTTTATAGGTGCATTTTTGGCATATACAACAGACTGTTCACTCGGTTGAAACACGGCCGAAACAGTAGTGTGTAACAGCACCTGCGCAACAGCGAAGTATTGCTGTTTTTTTGACGCCGTTGTTTAGCCGCGAAAGTAACGTTGTGCAACGAAAGGCATTTTTGCAACGCGCATGGGCACTTTCTTGCCGCGCACCATTGCCCAGACCTGTGTATCCAGCGCGGTGTAAGCGTTGTTCAAATAACCCATGGCCAGCGGGCCAGCCAGGCTCGGGCCAAAACCGCCACTGCAGACAGTGCCGATGACAGCGCCCTGTTCATCGACGATTTCTGTGCCCTCACGCACTGGCGTGCGTTCTTCGGGAAGCAGGCCGACACGTTTTTTGGCGACACCGTTCTGTTGCTGGGCAAAGACCTGCTCTGCTCCCGGGAAGCCGCCTGCACGTGCACCGTCTGCGCGACGCACTTTGGAAATAGCCCATAACAGGCTGGCCTCTACGGGGGAGGTGTCGGTGTCCATGTCATGACCGTACAGGCACAGACCTGCTTCCAGTCGCAGCGAATCACGTGCGCCCAAACCGATCGGGGCAACTTCCGGTTCTTCCAGCAGGCGGCGCGCCAGGGCTTCAGCCTGTTCGGCCGGGACTGAAATTTCATAGCCGTCTTCGCCGGTATAGCCCGAGCGGCTGACATAGCATTGAACGTCCAGCAGCTTGACGCTGGCGAACTGCATGAAGGTCATCTTCGCCACTTCCGGCGCAAGGCGCGCCAGCACCGTGACAGCGGCCGGACCTTGCAGGGCGAGCAGGGCGCGTTCTTCGAACAGCGGTTCGATAGTGCAATGCCCCGCCAGGTGCTTGCGCAAGTGCGCCAGGTCCTGATTCTTGCAGGCCGCGTTGACCACCAGCATCAGTTGATCATTACCGAGATTGGCAACCATCAGGTCATCGAGAATGCCGCCAGCATCGTTGGTGAACATCGCATAGCGTTGCATGCCGACTGGCAGGTCAATGATGTCCACTGGCACCAGGGCCTCAAGGGCCTTGGCAGCATCTGTACCGGTAAGACGAATCTGGCCCATGTGCGAGATATCGAACAGGCCGGCCTGCGCGCGAGTGTGCAAATGTTCTTTCATTACGCCAGCCGGGTATTGCACGGGCATGTCGTAACGGGCGAAGGGCACCATCTTCGCGCCGAGTTCGCGGTGAAGGGCGTGCAGGGGAGTGGTCAGCAGGGTTTCTGTGGACATGTTCAATTCCTTGTTGAGCGGGCCATGCAGAACGGCATTGCCTGCGCACACTCACTATCGAGTGCGCACAGGCATGCCAGGGCACGGGGCTATCAGGCTTCCTGATAGCTCTCGATGGACGGGCAGGCACAGACCAGATTGCGGTCGCCGAAGACGTTGTCGACACGGCCGACCGGAGGCCAGTACTTGTTCTCGATCAACGAATCAACCGGATACACCGCCTGTTCGCGGCTGTAAGGATGGCTCCACTGGCCGACGATTTCCGCAGCGGTGTGCGGTGCGTTTTTCAACGGGTTGTCGTCTTTGTCCAGTGTGCCGTTTTCAACCGCGCGTATTTCTTCACGGATCTTGATCATGGCGTCGCAGAAACGGTCCAGTTCCTCTCTGGACTCGCTCTCGGTCGGCTCGATCATCAAGGTCCCGGCAACCGGGAACGACATGGTCGGGGCATGGAAGCCAAAGTCGATCAGACGCTTGGCCACGTCATCGACGCTGATGCCGCTGCTGTCCTTGATAGGGCGCAGGTCAAGGATGCATTCGTGGGCAACCAGCCCGTTGGTGCCGGTGTACAGCACCGGGTAGTGCTCTTCCAGGCGGCGCGAAATGTAGTTGGCGTTGAGGATCGCCAATTGCGAAGCGCGTTTCAGGCCTTCGCCGCCCATCATGCGGATGTACATCCAGGTGATTGGCAGGATGCTGGCGCTGCCGAACGGGGCTGCGCAGACTGCGCCTTCCTTGCGCTCCATGCGTGCATGGCCGGGCATGAACGCGGCGAGATGGGATTTGACGCCGATCGGACCAACGCCTGGGCCACCGCCGCCGTGCGGAATGCAGAAGGTCTTGTGCAGGTTGAGGTGCGATACATCGCCACCGAATTTGCCCGGAGCGCAGAGACCAACCATGGCGTTCATGTTTGCGCCATCGATGTAGACCTGGCCACCGTTGTCATGAACGATGCCGCAGATTTCACGGATGCCTTCTTCGAACACGCCGTGGGTCGACGGGTAGGTGATCATGATCGCCGCAAGCTGGTCGCGGTGTTGAACGGCCTTGGCGCGCAGGTCTTCGATATCGACGTTGCCACGTGCATCGCAGGCGGTGACCACGACACGCATACCGGCCATGTTGGCTGTGGCCGGGTTGGTGCCGTGTGCCGATGAAGGGATCAGGCAGATATCGCGATGCTCATCGCCACGGCTCTGGTGATAAGCGCGGATGGCCAGCAGGCCGGCATATTCACCCTGGGAGCCGGCGTTCGGTTGCAGCGAGATTGCGTCATAGCCGGTGGCCGCACAGAGCATGGCCTCTAGCTCGTCGGTCAATTGTTGATACCCGGCGCTCTGCTCGGCCGGGGCGAACGGGTGCAGGTTGCCGAATTCGGCCCAGGTCACCGGGATCATTTCACTGGCGGCGTTGAGCTTCATGGTGCACGAGCCCAGTGAAATCATGGTGCGGTCCAGCGCCAGATCCTTGTCAGCCAGCTTGCGCAGGTAGCGCATCAGTTCGGTTTCAGAGTGGTAGCGGTTGAACACCGGGTGGCTGAGGATTGCCGACTGGCGCAGCAGTGCAGCGGGCAGGCGCGACGGGACGCTGGCTGCCAGTGCGGTGAAGTCCGGCAGGTTCTGACCGTCGCTGGCGAAGATTTCCCACAGCGTTTCAACTGCCGACTGCGAGGTGGTTTCGTCCAGTGACAGACCCAGGTGCTGGTCGTCGATTTCACGCAGGTTGATGTGCCTGGCGCGAGCCGCTGCGTGCAGCGCAGCGGTCCTGCTGCCGGTGTTAAGGGTCAGGCTGTCGAAGAAGAATGCCTGCTCGGCCTTCAGACCCAGCGTGCTCAAGCCTTCGGCAAGGATCGCGGTCAACTGGTGAACGCGTTTGGCGATTTGTGTCAGGCCGCGCGGGCCGTGGTAGACGGCGTACATGCTGGCGATGTTGGCCAGCAGAACCTGTGCAGTGCAAATGTTGCTGGTGGCCTTCTCGCGACGAATATGCTGTTCGCGGGTCTGCATGGCCAGACGCAGGGCCTGCTTGCCGTGACGGTCCACCGATACGCCGACCAGGCGGCCCGGCATGTCGCGCTTGAAGGCATCACGGGTCGAGAAGTAAGCCGCGTGCGGGCCGCCGAAGCCCAGCGGTACACCGAAGCGTTGTGCGCTGCCGATGGCCACGTCGGCGCCAAATTCGCCTGGCGGGGTCAGCAACGTCAGTGCCAGCAAGTCGGCAGCCACGGCGACCAGCGCGTTGGCAGCATGGAAACGTTCGACCAGTTCGCGGTAATCGAACACGTCGCCGTTGCTGGCCGGGTATTGCAGCAACGCGCCAAAGTAATCGCTGACGTCGCCCAACTCGGCTTCATCCGCCACCACAACGGTAATGCCCAATGGCTCGGCACGGGTACGCAACACATCAAGTGTCTGCGGGTGGCAGTGGCTGGAGGCGAAAAACTGCTGGCTGCCTTTGTTCTTGCTCAAACGTTTGCAAAAGGTCATTGCTTCGGCAGCAGCGGTCGCTTCGTCGAGCAAGGACGCGTTGGCAATCGGCAGGCCGGTCAGGTCGCTGATCAGCGTCTGGAAATTGAGCAGTGACTCCAGACGGCCTTGGGAAATCTCCGGCTGGTATGGGGTATAGGCGGTGTACCAGGCCGGGTTTTCCAGCAGGTTGCGCAAGATCGGTGCCGGCGTGTGGGTGTTGTAGTAACCCTGGCCGATGTAGGTCTTGAACAGTTGATTCTTGCCGGCGATGGCCTTGATGGACGCCAGCGCATCGGCTTCGCTCTGCCCGGCAGGCAGGTCCAGCACGCTGGTGCCCTTGATGCTTTCCGGGATAACGCTTTCGCTCAGCGCTTCAATGGAGTCGAAACCCAGCGTCTGCAACATGGCCTGCTCGTCGGCAGCGCGCGGGCCAATGTGACGGGCGATGAATTCGTTGGCAGTGGTCAGTTCAATACGGTCAGTCATGGCGTGCTCCTCAGGCTTGGGCGTTGGCTTTGATCAGGCGGTCGTAGGCGTCCTGATCCAGCAGGCCGTGGATGGCGTCGGCATCCTGTGGAATGAAACGAAAAAACCAGCCTGCACCGAGAGCGTCTTCATTGACCAGCTCCGGCGTGTCATCGAGGACTGAATTGACCTCGACCACTTCATCGTCCAGCGGCATATTGATGCTGCTGGCGGCTTTCACCGATTCCACCACTGACACTTCAGCGTGTTGAGTGTAGGCCTGCAAATCCGGGAGCTGCACGAAGACTACGTCGCCCAGCGACTCTTGCGCATAGGGCGTGATGCCGACCGTAATGCTGCCGTCGGCTTCGGCACGCAGCCATTCATGGTCAACGGTGAATCGCAACTCGCTCATACAAACTCCTCGGAGAACAGGGCTCGCGCAGCACGCGAACAATATGAGCTATGGGTAAGCAATTTAGCAGCCATGTTTTATTTTTTCATATAAATCAAATAGTTACTGATTATTAGGTCAGTGCGATCGATTTCATCTGTAGCGAAATCGCTACACCGTTCAGGTATTTGAAAATACGTGCCTGATCAAGGCCTTGATGCAAGGGGAGTAAGCTGAAATGGAGTGAAATCATTACAGTGGAACGATTTCGTTGCGAGGCGAGGGGCGTTACTGCACCCAGCCAGCGCACAGCGCTGACCGGGTGGTCGTTCATGACGCAGGCTCAAGGCTTGGGCGTGGTAGCGGCTACTGAAATATTACCTGCTTCCCACTGCGACTCGCGCGCATCCAGTGCAACAGCAATGGCTTGCACCTTGGTGGATGAAAGCTCCGACGGCAGTGGATCCAGACCCGCACTGACGAAAATCTGGCCGTAAGCGTTGCGCAGGTCGGCATATGCCAGGTCGCGACGCAGATCAGCCTGCAGGGTGTTCAGTTCGCCCTGAATCAGATCCAGCTCGCCCAGACCGGCTGCCTGATAGCGATTGCGCAGTTGACCGACGATCTGGCTGTCGATGCTCGACAGCTGTTGGCTGGTTTTGAACTGGCGCAACGCCTCGTTGTAGTTGGCGTTGGCCACGTAGAGCTGGGCCAGTACGGCAATGGACATTGCCTGACGACGCGCAGTAGCGACTTCTTCGCCGGCCTTGGCGACGTCAATGGAGCACATTGAACAGGTTCCAGGTGACTTTTACGCCCAGATCAGCCCATTTGTCGTTGACCAGAAACGAGTTGCTGTCGTAATGGGCCGCCTGCCGAGAACTCCAGGCCCGGCAGCATGCGCAGCATGGCCTTGCGGGTCTCGGCCGAGCTGATACGGGTTTGGTAATCCTGTTCGCGCAGTTCTGGACGACTGGCCAGCGCTTCGGTTTCCAGGCGCGCCATGTCGACCTTGAGTTGCGGAAAGGCAGGCCGTAATACGGCCGGACAACTCGCTGGCGAGGACCGCCTGATTGGTTGCGCGCAATACGCCCCGCGCTTCGCTGGACGAGGTGGGTGTACTGGCTGCTGCGTTGTCCTCGATCAGTCCGGCATCGCTCGGCGTTTGCGCCTGAGCCAGACCTGCCACACTTAGCATCCCTAAAAGTACAGCTGGCAAACACCGCATGCAGCGAACTCCTTCAAAAATGGCATGATCGGCACCGCCTGTGCCGACTATGCTGTGTCACCCGACGCGGCTTGCCGGTGATCGAAGAAAGACCTCGAGCTCTCCAAGTGGCAGCGGCTTGCTGATCAGGTAACCCTGGATTTGATCGCAATGGTTTTCACGCAGAAACGCCAGTTGCTCGGGTGTTTCCACACCTTCGGCGATAACCTTCAGGTCGAGGCTGTGAGCCAGTTCAATGATGGCTCTGGCAATGGCCGCGTCCTGTGGGTTGCTGGTCACTTCGCGAATGAATGCGATATCGATTTTAAGCTTGTCGATAGGGAATCGGCGCAAGTAGGCCAGACTTGAATAGCCGGTGCCGAAATCGTCGATGGAAATACTCACGCCATTGGCGCGTAGCGCACCCAGGGTAGCGATGGTGTGAGAGGTGTTTTCCATCAACGAGCTTTCCGTCAGTTCGACCTCCAGCCACTGCGGCGCAACCTTGTGTTTCTCAAGTGCCTGACGAATGTCGGCCACCAGACTGCTGCTGGAAATCTGCTGCCCGGAGATGTTGACTGCCATCTGAAAAGAGCCCAGCCCGGAACGTTGCCAGCGCGCAATCTGCGCGCAAACGCTGTCGACCACCCAGTTGCCGACTTCACCGATCAACCCCAGACTTTCCAGCACCGGAACAAATACGGCGGGCGAAATGCCTGACTGACCAGGGCGCGGCCAGCGCAGCAAGGCTTCAAGCCCGCATACCCGGTTGTCAGTCAGGTTGAGTTTAGGCTGGTAGACAATCTCGAACGCCTGTTTTTGCACGGCGTCACGCAAGGCCGCTTCGAGGTCCAGGCGTGCCGAGACGTCAGCGTTCATCTGCGCGGTATAGAACCGATAGGTGTCCGGGCCTATTTTTTTAGCACTGTTCATTGCGGTGTAGGCGTGTTTGATCAGCTCGCGGGAGTCTTCGCCGTCCTCCGGATAAAGTGCGATGCCGATACTGGCGGTCATGACGATACTCTGGCCTTCCAACTGAAAAGGCACGCGCAATGCGTTGCGAATGCGGTCCAGTGTCTGGCGGGTATCGGCCTGGCCGTCACG
Source organism: Pseudomonas meliae (assembly GCF_001400515.1). Taxonomy (NCBI): domain Bacteria; kingdom Pseudomonadati; phylum Pseudomonadota; class Gammaproteobacteria; order Pseudomonadales; family Pseudomonadaceae; genus Pseudomonas; species Pseudomonas meliae. The sequence goes on from NZ_LJQT01000154.1 coordinate 7,226, forward strand.
AAGCATCAGAATCAGTGCAAACTGATCGCCATCCACGCGTCCAAGGGTGTCGCTGGCGTTGAGGCACTCCGACAGGCGGTGGCTGACTTCCAGCAGCACCTTGTCGCCCAGTACATGCCCCCAGGTTTCGTTGATGTTCTTGAAGCCATCCAGATTCACCGTCAGTGCCGCCAGCTTCCAGCGGCTGATGGCCGCCTGGGTCACGCCCATTTGCAGGCTGGTAAAAAACAGGTCCCGATTGGGCAGGCCGGTCAGTGCGTCGTAGTGGGCCATGGTCATCAGGCGCTGATCGCTTTCCTTGCGCCGGGTGATGTCGCGGACGATGCCGACGATGACCCAGTCCTCGCCGGTACGATAGGCCTGGCGATGGATCTCTACCTCGACATCGCGTCCGCTCTTGTCGCGAATCTGGGTTTCCAGTGGTTCGCTGGGGCCTTTGCCGGCGATGATCTGGTCATACACGACTTCCAGATTTTCCATTGACGTCTCGCCCAGCTCGGCCGGGGTCTTGTGCGCCAGTTCTTCAGCGGTGTAGCCCAGCAGCTGACATGCCCTGCGGTTGAATTCGATCAGGCTCATGGTGTTGCGGTTGATCAGGAAAATGGCATCTTCAGAAGCGTCCATCACCGTACGAAAACGCTCAAGGTCGATGGTGCGCTGCTGCAATTGGTCTTCGAGGATCAGGCTGTGGTTTTTCAGGTAGTCGCCAAACGCCTTGAGGCGCAGCAGGTTACGCACACGTAACCATAGCTCGGCGCTGTCCACCGGTTTGTTGAGGTATTCCTCGGCACCGGCTTCCAGCCCTGACAAACGCGCACTTTGCTCGTCGAGTGCCGAGAGCATGATGATCGGTATATTGGCGGTGCTCTTGCTGGCCTTGAGCTGACTGGCGACTTCGTAACCGTCCATGCCCGGCATCATGATGTCCAGCAGGATCAGGTCAGGCGCTTGTAGTTCGACCATGGCCAGCCCCAGCTCGCCCGACTCCGCAGTCAGCGTCCGATAACCCTGATTCTGCAGCAGAACCTCAAGCAGGTTCCGGACATGGACACCGTCATCGATAATCAGAATGGTCGCGGCGCTCTGGGTCATATCGAATGCTCAGGTAATTGGCTGTTGAGGCAGTTTTTTTCCAGCAGGGTGTCGATAACCCGGTACAGCTCCTTGTAGCGCAATGGTTTGATGATGTAAGCGTTGCAGCCCGCCAGACGGATCTTTTCCTTGTCTTCCTTCATGGCCATTGCGGTCAAGGCGACCACCGGGATCGCGGCTGTGCCGGCGTCTTTCTTCAACAGCGCGGTGGCACTTAGGCCGTCCATTTCCGGCAGGTGAATATCCATCAGAATCAGGTCGGGCTGACGCTCACGGGCCAGTTTCAGGCCTGTTTCAGCATCGACTGCCGACAGTACGCTGTGACCGGCGCTGGTCAATAACAGCTCCGTCAGGCGCATATTCGCCAATTATCAGGATCTGGGCCATCGTGCCTCCTCGCATTCAGGCGGGCGGATGGGCAGCCAGACCACAAAGCGTGCGCCGAGGTCCTTGACGCTTGCGACCGCGACGCAGCCGCCATGCAGTTCGGTCAGCTGCTTGACCATCGCCAGGCCCAGTCCGGTACCCTCGAATTTGCGTGCCAGACCACTGTCGATCTGACTGAAGGCTTTGAACAGTTTGTTCATATCGCTTTGGGCGATACCGATTCCTGTGTCGCTGACGCTCAGTTCCAGAAACTGCTCGTAGTCACCGGAAGGCAATGGAAACGTGTGTGCTGGCCAGTCACCCTCGATGACGCCTGCCCGGGCAAATGACACTTGGCGCACTGCCAGCGTCACCCAGCCGCCGGGTTCGCTGAATTTCACTGCGTTGGCCAGCAAATTGTAGACAATCTGCTTGGTCTTGCGCCGATCCAGCTCAAGCAGACCGAAGTCGGCTTCGGTTTCCAGTTTCAACTGGATGCGTTGCAGGGCGGCTTGCTCGCGAACGATCAGCAGGCTGTTGCTCAGCAATTCGTCCAGATCGACCGGTTCAAGCTCCAGCGTCATCATTCCGGCTTCGACCTTGGACAGGCGCCAGCCATATGAAGTCCGAGTTCCTTGCCACCATGTCCCACGAGTTGCGCACACCGCTGAACGCCGTCATCGGTTTTTCCGAGGCGCTCAAGGACGGCATGGTCGGCGACATGACCGATGCCCAGCGACGGTACATCGGCGATATCTTCAACAGCGGCCAGCATCTGCTCTCGCTGATTAACGTTCCAGCTCGACGTTTTTTTCTTCCAGCGTGCGTTCGAAGCGCTTGCGCCCGGTCACGTCCCGGGCGGCAGCGAAGACACCCTTGAGCTTGCGGTCCCGGTCATGAAAAGTCGCAGCGTTGTAGGACACCACGGTTTCGGTGCCGTCGTAGGCACGCACGGTGAGTTCGTAGTCGCTGACCTTATGTTCGCTGAGCACGCGTTTGATCGCGGCATCGGCACTCGCCGGGTCTGTGAAGAAGTTTTTGCAGGGCGCGCCGATCAACTCATCACGGGTGCGCCCGGTCAGCGCCATCATCTGCTTGTTGACGTCGGAAATGATGCCTTGCGGGTCGGTCATCATCAGCGCGTCGATGTTCGATTCGATCAGCGAGCGGGTGTAGAACTGCTGGTCACGCAACCGCTGGTCCAGTAGAGCCTGGGCTTCCTCTTCCTGCTTGCGCGCGGTGTTGTCGGTGCCGATCAGTAGATAACCAATGATGGTTTCGGCGCTGTCTCGCAGTGAAGTGACCGACACCATGGCCGACAAGCGGCTGCCGTCCTTGCGGATGTAGGTCAATTCGTAGATGTCTTCGATGCCACGCGAAGCCTTGAATACCAGTGCCTCAAAGCCCGGCGTGATGGGCGTGTTCAGTTCATGGCTGAGCGCTGCCGCGCGGATGATCAGCTCGGCGGGGTCGGAGATATCTGCCGGCGTGATTTTGTCGACCACATCTTCGGAGTGGTAACCGAGCATGCGTTCGGCACCCACGTTGAATATCTGGATGACGCCGTGTTCGTCGGTCGCGATGCTGGAGAAGTAGGCGCTGTTGAAAGTCGCGTCCTGCAGTGCGCCGGTTTTGAGCAGGATTTTCTGACGGCGAGATTCGACGATTTTTTCAGCACGAGACTGAGAGTCGGCAAGCGGGCGGTCTGCTGGCGGGGTTGACATATCACTTCCCGGTACTACCTGACCTTTCTGCCATTACGGCCGTAATCACACTTACGGGCATCCACTCAAATGGATGATAAGAGGTTTGTGGACCATACCAGATCAGTATCGGCAGATTAGTTATTAAATGAATCTTTTCGGAATATATTTTCGATAAATGGCGTCAATAGATTAGCGCTTGCCCGGTATTCCATATTTTCGCAGTCGATGAGCGATGGCGGTGTGCGATGTATGCAGACGCGCGGCCAACTGACGGGTAGATGGGTAGTCTGCGTAGAGTTTTTCCAGCAGATTTCTTTCAAATGCCTCGACGGCATGTTCGAGGCTGTCCACGGGGCTGTCGTGCGGATGCGCAACTGCAGTGCCTGCGATATCCAGATCGCCTATATCCACTTGAGTGTGTTCGCAGATGGCGGCAGCACGGAAAATCACGTTCTGCAATTGACGAACATTGCCCGGCCAGCGATTGCCCAGCAGAGCAGGGTAAGTGCCGTGCGCAAGCCTGCACACTGGACGCTGAATCTGCGCGCAGGCCTGTTCCATGAAGTAGCGGGCCAGCAGCAGAATGTCCTGCCCGCGTTCGCGCAGCGGCGGTACCTCGAGATTGAGGACGTTGAGGCGGTAGAAAAGGTCTTCACGGAAAGTGCCTTCGCTGACCATTTTTTCCAGATCGCGGTGGGTAGCGCTGAGGATACGCACATTGACCCTGACCTCCCGGTCTCCACCGACACGCCGGAAGCTGCCATCGTTGAGAAAGCGCAGCAGTTTGGCTTGCAGATAAGGCGACATTTCGCCGATTTCATCAAGAAACACGGTGCCCTGATTGGCCAGTTCCATCAGCCCCGGCTTGCCACCGCGCTGGGCACCGGTGAAGGCGCCCGGGGCATAACCGAACAGTTCGCTTTCAGCCAGGTTTTCCGGCAGCGCCGCGCAGTTCAGTGCCAGGAATGGCTCGCCGTGACGCGCGCTGCTGGCGTGGCAAGCCCGCGCTACCAGTTCTTTACCGGTGCCGGTCTCACCTTGAATCAGCAACGGTGCATCCAGCGCCGCCACACGTTGCGCGCGCGCCTTGAGGGTGCGGATTGCGGCTGACTCGCCGAGCAGCGCATCGAAACCTTCGGCGTGATCGTGATGCAGCGCCGACAGGCGCTCACCGATACGGCTGGGCAGGTACAGGGTAATCAGCGCACCCGCCTCGGTGATCGGGGTGGCATCCAGCAACAGCGCTTCACCGTTGAGGGTGATTTCGCGCAATGGCAGTCGAAAGCTGTTTTCCAGCAATGCTGCTTGCAGACCGGGGTCGGCGAACAGTTCAGCAATCGGTTCGCCCGCAGGTTCCCGGCCGATCAGTGCGATCAACGCGGGATTGGCCAGCAGCACATGCCCGGCGCTGTCCAGTGCCAGTACTGGGTCGGTCATGGCGGCGAGCAGCGCGTCCAGTTGCAGATGGCGGCGCTGACCCGGCAGGATGTCGACCACAGTGATTGCTTCTACCCCACGAACCCGAAACAGCGCGTCCTTGAGTTCTTCGAGCATCTGGTGGCTGAGGGTCGGCGCGTCGATATAGACATTGGGCGGTACCATCTCCACGGCATCCAGATTCAGGTTGCGCCCACCCAGGATCGCCAGCACTTCCTGGGTGATACCGACGCGGTCGATGAAGCTGACATGGATGCGCATGAGGCGTTGACGGTTCGCGGATTAGAAGGCGGCAAGTATGCCTTGTAGCGGCAGGTTTGGTGAAATCCGGTGGTGGGCATGAGTACGATAGTGTTCTCCCGTGCAACTATCGTTCCTCACGCTCCAGCGTGGGAATGCCCTTCTTGACGCTCTGCGTCATGGATTTACGCTACGCCGCTTATTCAGGAGAGGACGCAGAGCGTCCGGAACGGCATACCCACGCGGAGCATGGGCACGAGAGTGTTCTCCGGACCTCGTGCTCCCGTTGCCAAGAGGAGCCTGGCGCTTACTCCAGATGCTCCGGCTTGACCGGGTCGCCTGATTTGGCGTGGAGTTTGTCGCGAATGTCCGCGAACATTCGGTCGTAGTCCTTGTGCTGGGCGATGGGCAGTGCGGCCGAGTTGGGCAAGCCGTGTCTGATCGCGATGCGACTGGCGTCATGGGCGAAGTTGAAGGCAAGGTCACGGGGCAGTTGGAACTGCTCTTCGAACGGCTTGCCGTTGATTTCGCCCTGCATGGTGAAGTGCATGGACGTGCCTTGCTTGGGATCTTCCTCCACGTTGTAGCGCAAGTGGATGTCATAGCTGATATCCGATGGCTGCAGCGCCACGTGGGTGAGGTGCAGATGGCCTGGCTCGTACATGAAGTGACTCCATCAAGTGTTGAGTGTGTTCAGTCTGACACTGCTCGCGACCGGACGGTTCAGCCTCGTGCAGGGTGCAGCTCGCATCATGCCTGCGCTCAACGATCGATCTTGTCCGGTTCCGGCCTCGACCATATCCACAGATTACCCAGCGCCATACCGGTAAGAGCCAGATAAAGCCACCAGGCGTGGCCGATCAGGCTCAGCATCACCACGGCGCAGACCAGCATGCTGATGGTGGCGCTGATCTTGGCCTTGCGGGCGACCAGTCTGCCGTTGCGCCAGTTGTGCAGAATTGGGCCGAACACACGATGGTTTTCCAGCCAGGCATTCAGACGCGGCGAGCTGCGTGTCGCCGCCCAGGCCGCCAATAGAATGAACTCGGTGGTCGGCAAGCCGGGAATGAAGATCGCGACAATGCCGATGCCGAGGGCGACATAGGCGAGGATGCCGTATAACAGGCGCGAGAGTTTTGAGCCGGGTGGTTTGTACGTCATGGTCTCTACAGGCAGGTTCGGGGAGCCCGGCCAGCTTAACAGCACCGGGCGCTTTTTCATGCCTGTGCCATGTCTGCAACCGGGGCATCGGCGTAGGCGTGTTGCAGCAGGACATTGAAACGCTCGAATGCGGCAATGGCGCCTCGATCAAGTGCTGCTTCCTGCTCGGCGGTCAGCGACAGCTCGTCAAGCGTCCTGACAAAGGTCTTCCAGCCTGCTGCGCGGCCTCCGGCAGGCTCGCTCAGATGCCGGGCACCAAAGCTGTGGCTCAGGTTCAAGGCTTCAGCACGTTTGATCAGGAATGCAGCACCCAGCTTGGAACCTTCGGAAACAAATAGCCAGCCGAGCGCTTCTGCGGTGCTCGGCGTTTGTACTGCGCCAGCCACCGGCAGGGGAAGATCCATGTTCAGGTCGGCAAGATCCGCCCCGGCCTGTTCTGCGCGGCAGCGGGCCGGCAGGTCGTTGATGATCGCCCCTAGCGCAGGCTCGTTGTACAGGCTTTGCAGTTCCGTCTGAAAAAGGTATTGAGCAACCACGAAGCGAGCGTAGCTGGCCAGGGTTTCAAACGGCGCATGTGCCTTGACCGCCTTGTCGAGCTGTTCGTGCGGCGCGTGGGTAATCTGATTCAGGCGTTGCGAACGCAGAGTCGGTCGGTTCTGATCAAGGGTCATCGAGTTCTTCCTTGCTGAAAAAGGGGGCTTGTTGAATAGACGAATAGCTGCACCCGAAAGCGTAAAAAAGCCTGCCGCCGATGTGCTCGGCGACGGGCTTTACGCTACTTTCGGGTTCATATGTCCCACACCACGTTGACGCTGAAGTTGCGTCCCGGCTGGGTCAGGCGATCCAGATTAGCGGGCGCCGTCACACCAGCTTCGCCCACGCCGTCGTAGCCGCGCACATCATCCCAGCGCCAGTATTTCTTGTCGGTCAGGTTGTACAGACCCGCATTGACGGTCACATCGTTGCTGACCTTGTAGTAGCCGCTTAGGTCCAGAATGCCGTAGCCCGGGGTCTTGAATTGACTGGAGGTGCCGTCCGGCGTGTGGAAATTGCTGTCATCCACGCGATTCTTGCGCTTGACCAGCGTCCAGCTCAGCAGGCCGCCGTAGTCATTCTGGTCATAGCCCAGGCCGATCACACCGGTCAGCGGGTTGACGCTGTTGATTGGCTCGCCTGTATCGTTGTTGCGGCCCTGCACGTAGGCAACCGATGCCTGGCTGTAGAGACCGTTTGGCGCACCGATGCTGTCGAGATTGATGCGCCCTTTGAATTCCGCGCCCTTCATGGTTGCGTGCTTGATGTTGTTGGACTGGAACGTGAGTTCGCTGTAACCGGGGGTGATGGCGTCCTCGTTGATGAAGTCACGGTATTTGTTGTAGAACACCGCGATGTCGAACGAGCCCGCTTCGAAGCGACCGCGTAAACCGGTTTCATAGCTTTTGCTGGTTTCCGGCTCCAGGTTCGGATTGGGCTCAACCACGTAGCCTGCCGTCGGGTTTTCGAAGCGTCCATAAAGTGACTTGGCCGACGGTGTGCGGAAACCTTCGGCATACTGGCCGTACCAGGTGTAGGCGTCGCTGAATGCATAAGTCACACCGAACTTGGGCGACAAGCGATGCCATGTCCGCGTTTCGTCGTTGCCCTGACCTGGGTCGGCCAGGCTGACCGACCTGAGAAATTCTGGCGTGAACTTCGGGTCGAGTGTGGTGTGGTCATAACGCACGCCGGGCATGAAGGTCCAGTCGTTCCAACTGATCTGATCCTGGGCGAACAGCGCATAGCTGGTGATGGTCGGGTCCGGGAAATCGCTCGTCGCGGCCAGACGGTCGCTCGGGCTGTCTGCACCGACCACGCGGCAGGAGCCGAATACGCGTGCACAGGTCCCGCTGCCGCTGCGCAGCCCGGTGACTTTCTGCTGTTTTACCGTCGTACCGTAGGTCAGCACATGGTCCGTGCTGGCGATAGAGAATGCCTTGTCCAGTTGGGCATCGAATACCCACTGCTTTTCCTGATAGTGCGTGTCGCGATCACGAATGACATCTCGGGAAAACGGAAAGTACCGCTCCCGGGTGTTTTGATCAGTCTTTGCGGTCTGGTAATTCAGGCTCCACTTGAGGTTGTCGACCAGCAGGCTATCGACGGCGAAGCTGTTTTCGACCCCGAAGCGCTCGCGGGTGATGGTGTCGTTACCCTCGCGCGATTGATACATGCCCAGCCCGCTGCCGTTGGTGAACGGCCCGCCGACTGCGCTTTTCAGGTTGCTGTCGCGGTCGTCCTTGTACTTTTCGTAGGCCAGAGCCAGACGCGAACCGTCGGTATAATTCCAGCCCAGCTTGGCCAGCACGTTGGTGCTGCGCGCATCCTCAGGGTTGGCTTCGGTGCGGCTCAGGCCTGTGCCACCTGTTTCGCCATAGGATTCGGTCTCATGACCATTGCGCTGGCTCACGTGCAGCAAGCCGTCAAACTCGCCCTGACGGCCTGCGACAGTGGCCGAGTTCAACCAGCTTTCGTCTGCCGAGCTGTAACCGGTCTTGAGGCGTGCGCCGACATCCTTGCCGGGCTTGATGATGTCATCCGGGTCCAGCGTGTAATAACTGACCACCCCACCAATTGCGCTGCTGCCGTACAGGGCCGAGGCCGGACCGCGGAGGATTTCCACGCGCTTGACGATCTCCGGGTCGACATAGTTGCGATGGGTCTGCGCATAAGGACCGGTGAAAAAGCTGTCCGGGACTTCCACGCCGTCGACCTGAGTCAGTATTGCCGTCAATGCCGCGGATGTTATAGCCGGTTGTGCCTGCGCGCTGGCCTGCGCCGCCCACCGAAACCCCCGGCTCGTAGCGCACCAGATCACGGATGGTGTTGACGTTGCTGCGGTCCAGTTCTTCACGGGAATGCACGCTGACGGTGCTTGGTACCGTGGCGACATCCTGTGCCTGACGCGTGGCGCTGACGGTGATCTGATCGAGGGCCATGACGCCGACGGTTGCGGTGCGCCTTTCCAGCACTACATTGTTGTTACCCAGATTGCGATAGCTCAGTGAGCTGCCGGCCAGCAGGGTGTCCAGCGCCTGCGCAGGTCTCAGGTTGCCGCGGGCACCCTGGGAGGTGACGTTTTGCGCGAGATCCGATGACACGCCCACCTGCCAGCCGGTGATGCGGCTGAATTCATTGAGTGCCGACACCAGCGATTGCTGGCCAATCGAGAAGTTGTAGGTGCCTGCCGAACGTGCCGCCTGGGTGCTTTCACTGGCAGCACTGGCGTTGACCGTCTGTAGACTGGCGCCCAGCACTGCAAGTGTCAGCAGAGATAGCGTGAGCCGTACGCATGGTTGGGCGGCAGGCGTGAACGTGGATGACATCGGTAGCGCTCCCTGGGGTGTTGCTCGTTATAGTGTTTACAAACCGTTTCAAAATGAGAATCAGTTGCATTGGCTATAACTAGACGAACGGGCAGTCGCTATCGAGTAAAAAAACTTTTCTTCAGTTGAGAATCACCAGCGCGGGCATTTCCTGAAGGCTTGCCGAGGTGATCTGTGCCAGCGACCGCACCACGTCGAGCGGGTTGTCCAGGCGATAGTTTCCGGTCACCGCCACACGATCCAGTTGCGGGTTGGTGTTGATGATCCAGCCGGGATAGTAACGACGCAGCTCGGTCAGCACTTCGCTCAGCGGACGGTTGTCGAAGATCAGTCGACCTTGCACCCAGGCGAAATCCCTGACCGGGTCAAGCTTTTCACGATGCCCGAAGCCAGCAGGCCCCACGCGAACGCTTTCTCCGGCCCCCAGGCTGACGCTGGAGTCGCCGCGTGTGGCACGCACGTCGACAGCGCCGCGCTGCACTTTTACCTGGGCAACGCCGTTCAGATAACGCACGGAAAATTCGGTGCTGTTGGCACTCATGCGCACCGGTCCGGCTTCGATTTCCAGTGGCACGCCCGCTCTGGAACTGACATCGAAGAATGCTTCGCCTTGCAGCAGGCGAGCAGAGCGCCGCTGTTCACCTACCTGACTGGAGAACGCCGAGTCGGTGTTGAGCAGCACTTTCGAGCCGTCTGCCAGTTCCAGGCGCTGGCGCTCACCCACTATCGTCAGGTGATCGGCCTGCAGGCGCAGCGGCAGATTGCTGAAACTGAACAGCCCCAACAGCAACACCGCTGCAGTGGCGAGAGGTTTCCATTGCGCACGGACACGTTGCCACGCCGATGGCTTGCGGGGTTGCGCGATGCTTTCGGCGGCGTGCTGAACCGGCTGTGAATTCCAGAGTGTCCTGGCCTTATCGAAGGCGCGTGCGTGTTCCGGATCGGCGTTCAGCCATTCCTGAAAACGGGCAAGCCCGGTGGCGTCTGCGCCTTCCAGTTCGACCAGCCAGGTCAGTGCCTGATCCATTGCAGCATTGCTCAACACGTCCTGCGCAATCGCGTGCGGGCGTTCGGTTCTCGGGGCCACAGTGTTCCTCGGCAATCCTGAAACTGTATCGATAAGAGTCTGGCAGCGTGCGGCAGGGTTCAGGGCGGGTCAAGTCTTGAGAGGACGCCTACGCAGATGGCCATGATCAGTTTCAGTTCTTTCTGGACAGTACTGGCGGAGACCTGAAGCTGCTCGGCGATTTCCAGATAACTGCGGCCATCGAGGCGGCTGAGGGTAAAGATTTTCTGCTGACGCGGGCTCAACGTACTCAGGCTGGCACTCAGGTTTTCAAGCAGGCGCTTGGCATGCGCAGCGTCCTCAGGCGAGCCCATCTGGGCTACGACGCTTTCGAGTTGGGCGGGTGAGACATCTTCGAGCATGGTCCGGCCATGAATACGCCGCGCACGCAAATGATCCAGCGCCAGGTTGCGGGCGGTCTGAAAGACGAAGGGTTCAAGGTGGTCGACGGGGTGTTCGGTCAATGCACGGCTGACGCGCAGCCAGGTTTCCTGAAGCAGGTCTTCGGCAGCGTTTTGGTTGCCGACCATGCGTTGCAGGGTGCGTAGCAGAACCGGGCGCTGGGCCAGAAAGACATCGTTGAAGCGTGACTGCGACACAGAGAGGCCCGACCAGAGATGTGAGCAAATGATAATGCTTCTCATCTTTTGGTCGGGTCAAGCCTGCATCTGTAAATAATTATCTTACGCTGCTGCCCACTGCGGCGCTGAATTTACTCGGCGTTGTGCAGCGCCAGGCAGTTGTCGAGCATGCGATTGGAGAACGCCCATTCGTTGTCGTACCACGACAGTACCTTGAGCAACTTGCCACTGACCTTGGTGTGATTGGCGTCGAAAATCGACGACAACGGGTTGTGATTGAAGTCGTGGGAAACCAGCGGCAGGGCGTTGTAGCCCAGCACCTTGGAATGCTGGCTGGCTTCTTTCAGCAGCGCGTTGACTTCATCGACTGTGGTTTCGCGCTTCAGGGTCACGGTCAGGTCGACCAGCGAAACGTTGATGACCGGTACGCGTACCGCCATGCCGGTGAGTTTGCCTGCCAGCTCCGGCAGTACCAGGCCCACTGCTTCGGCAGCGCCGGTCTTGCTCGGGATCATCGACTGCGTCGCCGAGCGGGCGCGGTACGGATCGGTGTGATAGACATCGATCAGGTTCTGGTCGTTGGTGTAGGCATGGATGGTGGTCATCAGGCCATTTTCGATCCCCAGTTCACGGTGCAGTACCTGGGCGACCGGGGCCAGGCAATTGGTGGTGCAGGATGCACTGGAGATGATCTGGTGCGACTGACGCAGCGTGTCGTGGTTGACACCATAGACGATGGTGGCATCGGCACCGCTGGCCGGGGCGGAGATAATGACCTTGCGGGCACCGGCAGTAAGGTGCGCTGCGGCCTTGTCACGGCTGGTGAACAGGCCGGTGCACTCGAACACTACATCAATGTCCTGCGCCTTCCACGGCAGCTCGGCCGGATTGCGAATGGCACTGACCGAAATACGGTCACCATTGACGGTCAGGCTATCCTTGTCGCACTCGACCGTGCCGCTGAAAGGGCCGTGTACGGTGTCGAAGCGCAGCAGGTGTGCGTTCATTTCGCTGTCGCCAAGATCGTTGATGGCGACGACCTGCAGGTCCTGGCGGTAGCCTTGGGTATACAGTGCGCGTAGGACGTTGCGGCCGATGCGGCCAAAACCGTTGATTGCGATACGAAGAGTCATACAGCCGTCCTTCTGAATTTGTTGTTGGAATTACAAGATTATTCTCATAGAAATAGAAAACAAGCCTTTTTAGTGGCAATATTTTGTTTTATCTACAACTACAAGCCTGAAAGGCCCTCCCGGTTGATCGAGATCAGGGTTCTGCTCCCCGCCCGTCACTGCTCGAAAACCGGAACCGTCTTTACGGGTGACCTTAGACGTTAGCCTGGAGTTCATCACATGCATCCCCGCGTCCTTGAAGTAACCGAGCGACTCATCGCCCGCAGTCGCGATACCCGTCAGCGCTACCTTCAATTGATTCGCGGCGCAGCGAGCGATGGCCCGATGCGCGGCAAGCTTCAATGTGCCAACTTTGCTCACGGCGTCGCTGCCTGCGGGCCAGAAGACAAGCAAAGCCTGCGTCTGATGAACGCCGCCAACGTGGCAATCGTCTCCTCCTACAACGAGATGCTCTCGGCGCATCAACCCTACGAACACTTTCCTGCCCAGATCAAACAGGCTTTACGTGACATTGGTTCGGTCGGTCAGTTTGCCGGCGGCGTGCCTGCCATGTGCGATGGCGTGACTCAGGGTGAGCCGGGTATGGAGCTGGCGATTGCCAGTCGCGAAGTGATTGCCATGTCCACGGCAGTTGCGTTGTCACACAATATGTTCGACGCCGCGATGATGCTGGGTATCTGCGACAAGATCGTCCCTGGCTTGATGATGGGCGCACTGCGTTTTGGTCATCTGCCGACCATCTTCGTGCCGGGCGGACCGATGGTTTCAGGTATCTCCAACAAGGAAAAAGCCGACGTACGGCAGCGTTACGCGGAAGGCAAGGCCAGCCGTGAAGAGTTGCTCGACTCGGAAATGAAGTCCTATCACGGTCCGGGAACCTGCACCTTCTACGGCACTGCCAACACCAACCAGCTGCTGATGGAAGTCATGGGCATGCACCTTCCCGGTGCCTCGTTCGTCAATCCCTACACGCCACTGCGCGATGCACTGACCGCCGAAGCGGCTCACCAGGTGACGCGTCTGACCAAGCAGAGCGGCAGCTTCATGCCGATCGGCGAAATCGTCGACGAGCGCTCGCTAGTCAACTCCATCGTTGCCCTGCACGCGACAGGTGGCTCGACCAACCACACGCTGCACATGCCGGCGATTGCCCAGGCCGCGGGCATTCAACTGACCTGGCAGGACATGGCCGACCTGTCGGAAGTGGTGCCAACCCTGAGTCACGTCTACCCCAACGGCAAAGCCGATATCAACCACTTCCAGGCGGCGGGCGGCATGTCGTTCCTGATCCGTGAGTTGCTGGCTGCCGGTTTGTTGCACGAAAACGTCAATACCGTGGCCGGTTACGGCTTGAGCCGCTACACCAAAGAGCCATTCCTGGAGGATGGCGAGCTGGTCTGGCGCGAAGGACCGCTTGAAAGCCTTGATGAAAACATTTTGCGTCCGGTCGCCCGTCCGTTCTCGCCGGAAGGTGGGCTGCGGGTCATGGAAGGCAACCTGGGGCGCGGCGTGATGAAAGTGTCCGCGGTGGCTCCGGAGCATCAGATCGTCGAAGCACCGGCCAAGGTGTTCCAGGATCAGAAAGAGCTGGCCGACGCTTTCAAGGCCGGCGAGCTGGAGTGCGATTTCGTCGCCGTGATGCGCTTCCAGGGCCCGCGTTGCAACGGCATGCCCGAGCTGCACAAGATGACGCCGTTTCTGGGTGTCCTTCAGGATCGCGGGTTCAAGGTGGCGCTGGTCACCGATGGACGCATGTCGGGCGCTTCGGGCAAGATCCCGGCGGCCATTCATGTCTGCCCTGAAGCGTTTGATGGTGGCCCGTTGGCACTGGTGCGCGATGGTGATGTGATCCGTGTGGATGGCGTAAAAGGCACGTTACAAGTTCTGGTCGAAGCGTCAGAATTGGCCGCCAGAGAACCGGCCATCAACCAGATCGACAACAGTGTCGGCTGTGGCCGCGAGCTCTTTGGATTCATGCGCATGGCCTTCAGCTCCGCAGAGCAGGGTGCCAGCGCCTTTACTTCTAGTCTGGAGACGCTCAAGTGAAGTTGGCCCTGGTCGGTGATATAGGCGGTACCAATGCACGTTTTGCCATTTGGGAAGACGACACGCTGCATTCTGTCCGGGTATTCCCGACCATTGACTATGCCGGCCCGGAAAAGGCCATCGAAGTCTATCTGCAGGACCTTGAATTGCAGCGCGGTGATATCAGCCACGTATGCCTGGCCGTGGCCGGACCGGTGGATGGCGATTTTTTCCAGTTCACCAACAGCCACTGGCAGTTGAGCCGTGAGGCATTTTGCGCCGACCTGAAAGTCGATCACCTGCTGCTGATCAACGACTTCACCGCCATGGCGCTGGGCATGACCCGGCTCAAGGAAGATGAATACCTGACGGTTTGCCCTGGCGCTGGCAAGCCTTATCGGCCGCGTGTGGTGGTCGGGCCGGGTACCGGGCTGGGCATCGGTACGCTGATCAAGCTTGACGGCAGTCGCTGGCTGGCGCTGCCGGGCGAGGGCGGGCATGCTGACCTGCCAATCGGCACCGCACGCGAGGCCCTGTTATGGACACGCCTGATGGCTGAGCATGAGCATGTCAGCGCTGAAGTGGTACTCAGTGGCGCGGGCTTGCTGTTGCTCTATCAGGTCAGTTGCGCCCTGGACGATATCGAGCCAGTGCTCAAGTCGCCTGCGGCTGTCACCTCGGCAGCGCTGGCGGGCGACTCGGTAGCCGCAGCCGTGCTGGAGCAGTTCTGTGTGTTTCTCGGCAGGGTGGTGGGCAACAATGTGCTGACCCTGGGCAGCCTGGGCGGCGTGTACATTGTTGGCGGCGTGGTGCCGCGCTTCACTGAGTTCTTCATCAACAGCGGTTTCAAGCGCGCCATGGCCGAGAAGGGCGTGATGAGCGACTATTTCAAGAACCTGCCGGTCTGGCTGGTGACCGCCGAGTACCCTGGCCTGATGGGCTCAGGCGTCGCTCTGCAACAGGCCTTCGGTTCGCAGATCTGAGCAGCATCCCATAGCAACAAAGATTCACCGTCAAACAAGGACGCCTCAACTTGAGTTCAGTCAGTAAATCGATCCTGCTGGTGGATGACGATCAGGAGATTCGCGAGTTGCTGGACACCTACCTGAGTCGTGCCGGTTTTCAGGTGCGCACGGTGGGTGATGGCGCTGATTTTCGCCGCGCCTTCAACGAAGAACCCAGTGATTTGCTGATCCTTGATGTGATGCTGCCTGATGAAGACGGTTTCAGTCTGTGCAAATGGATCCGCCAACATCCGCGCCAGCCGCATGTGCCGATCATCATGTTGACTGCCAGTTCGGACGAAGCCGACCGGGTCATCGGCCTGGAATTGGGCGCTGATGATTATCTGGGCAAGCCGTTCAGTCCGCGTGAGCTGCAAGCGCGTATCAAGGCACTGTTGAGGCGCGCCCAGTTCGGTCAGGAGCGTCCTGGCGGCGATGTCATTCTGTTCGACGAATGGCGGCTGGACATGGTCAGTCACAGGTTGTTTCACAATGACGGCGAAGAAGTGATTCTGTCCGGTGCCGACTTTGCGCTGCTCAAGCTGTTTCTCGACAACCCCCAGCAGATTCTCGACCGCGACACTATCGGCAATGCCACACGCGGGCGTGAGCTGATGCCGCTGGAGCGGATCGTCGACATGGCGGTCAGTCGGCTGCGTCAGCGTCTGCGCGATACTGGCAAGTCGCCGCGCCTGATCCGTACCATTCGCGGCAGTGGTTATCTGCTGGCCGCGAACGTCAACTCGCAAGCGGGCAACGGCTATTAACTCGCCGGTGGCAGGAGCGAAAAGAACCGGCCTGCCACTGCCGCGCTCATTGCTGGGGCGCATGCTGCTGTTGACGTTACTGGCGGTGCTGCTGGCTCAGACACTGTCCAGTGTGATCTGGCTGTCACAGTTGCGCGCCACACAGACCGAAGGGCTGGTGACCAGCGCGCGCAGCCTCGCGTACTCGATGGCGGCCAGTGTCAGTTACTTTCGCTCATTGCCGCTGGCCTATCGGCCCATGGTGCTGGATCAACTGCGCAGTATGGGCGGGACCCGTTTCGTCGTCTCGCTCAACGATCACCCGCTGGATATGCAAATCATGCAGCCCACGCCTCGCAAACAGGCAGTGCTGGACGTGGTGGGCGAGGTATTGCGCCAGCGTCTGGGCAATGGGCCGGACTTCACCGTATGGTTTGCGCGGCCTGATGACCTGCGCATTTTCAACAGCGGCCTGAAGCTCGATGAACTGCCGCGCTCCTGGGCGCATTACGCGCTGACACTTGAGCCGGTGAACCCGCCGGTGCTGGTTACGCAGATCGAAATGGCGCCCGGTGAATGGTTCTACATTGCCTCTCTGCTGCCTGAGCCCTACACCTCGCTGGAGGAGCAGGAGCTGCCCCTTCAGCAGGTTTCGTTCATCGTCCTGACCAGCGTGTTTTTGCTGTTGTTCATCGGTTTACTGGTGCATTGGCAGAGCCGACCGCTCAAACGTCTGGCGCGGGCCGCACGGGACATGTCGCTGGGCGCGGACGTCGAGCCGGTGGTCGAGGGCGGCGGCAGTGAGGTGATCGAAGTCAGCCGGTCGTTCAACGCCATGCGCACCCGTATCAGCCGCTACCTGACCGAACGGGGTCAGTTGTTCAGTGCCATCTCTCATGATCTGCGCACGCCCATCACCCGGCTACGGTTGCGCGTCGAGCTGCTGGAAGATGAGCACATGCAGCGTAAATTCAGCCGCGACCTGGACGAACTGGAATTGCTGGTCAAAGGCGCGCTGCAGTGCGTCAAAGACACTGATATTCATGAAAACATCGAGCCGGTGGATCTCAATGCACTGCTTGATTGCCTGGTCGAGCCCTGGCTGAACGCTGAAGGCGACGGACGTGTCACCCAGCAGGGTGAGGCGCAGGCTGCCTATCCCGGCAAGCCATTGGCACTGCGGCGCTGCATCGGCAACCTGATCGACAATGCCCTTAAATATGGCCATCGGGCTCATCTGAAAGTCGAGGACAACGCCACGGCTTTCGTCCTGCATGTGGATGACGAAGGGCCTGGTGTGCCCGAACAACGTCTGGAACATGTCTTCGAGCCGCATTTTCGTCTGGCAGGCAACCAGCAGCAGGGCTACGGTCTGGGCCTGGGTATCGCGCGCAACATTGCCCACAGTCATGGTGGCGAGGTCAGCCTGCAGAACCTGCGTGAGGGTGGGTTGCGGGTGACGTTGCACCTGCCAAGAACCATGGAATGACTCTTCAGGTAGCGGCTTTGAGCCTTTATTTTCAGGTGTTTCAATTGTCACCATCCTGTGACAATTGCGCGTCCCTTCGTTACTGTCGTTGCGTCTGGCTTGGTTAGACTCCCACGAAGCGCAAGCATCAGACTTGCTCATGCATAACAACAAGAAAGGTCAATTCTATGAATTCCATGTCACGTCTCGCTGTTGTCATCTCTCTCGCTTCGTTGTTCCCTCTGAGCGCTAACGCCGCTGAATCCAAAGGCACCGTAGAAGTCGTGCACTGGTGGACGTCGGGTGGCGAAAAGGCTGCAGTCGATGTTCTGAAAGCTCAGGTTGAAAAGGACGGCTTTACCTGGAAGGGCGATGGCATCAGTGGTGGCGGCGGTGCCGCTGCCATGACAGTGCTTAAAAGCCGAGCAATGGCAAGTAACCCTCCCGGCGCTGCGCAGATCAAAGGACCGGATATTCAGGACTGGGCCAAAGTGGGATTGCTCGACACTGACGCGTTGAAAGACGTCGCCAAAGCCGAGAATTGGGACTCTCTGCTGGATAAGAAAGTCTCCGACACCGTTAAGTATGACGGCGATTACGTTGCCGTGCCGGTGAACATCCACCGCGTCAACTGGCTGTGGATTAACCCTGAAGTTTTCAAGAAGGCTGGCATTGACAAGGCTCCCACCACCCTAGAAGAATTCTACGCTGCGGGCGACAAGCTGAAAAAAGCCGGTTTCATTCCGTTGGCACACGGCGGTCAGCCTTGGCAGGACAGTACCGTGTTTGAAGCCGTTGTACTGTCGGTCATGGGCGCTGATGGCTACAAGAAGGCGCTGGTCGACCTCGACAAAGGC
Source organism: Pseudomonas meliae (assembly GCF_001400515.1). Classification (NCBI taxonomy): domain Bacteria; kingdom Pseudomonadati; phylum Pseudomonadota; class Gammaproteobacteria; order Pseudomonadales; family Pseudomonadaceae; genus Pseudomonas; species Pseudomonas meliae. Next base: position 25,470 of record NZ_LJQT01000154.1, read on the forward strand.
GCACTGACCGGCGAGGGCATGGTCAAGTCGCTGACTGAGCTGAAAAAGGTCGCCACCTACATGTATGTCGATGGCAAGGGCCAGGACTGGAACCTGGAAGCTGCCAAGGTCATCAACGGCAAGGCTGGCATGCAGATCATGGGTGACTGGGCCAAGAGCGAATGGACCGCCGCCAAGAAAGTCGCCGACAAGGATTACCAGTGCGTAGCCTTCCCGGGTACCGACAAGGCATTCACTTACAACATCGACTCGCTGGCGGTGTTCAAGCAGAAAGACAAAGGCACCACTGCCGCTCAGCAGGACCTGGCCAAGGTCGCGATGGGTGAGGACTTCCAGAAAGTCTTCAGCATCAACAAGGGTTCGATCCCGGTTCGCCAGGACATGCTAGCCGACATGGACAAGTATGGCTTTGATTCCTGCGCCCAGACCGCTGCCAAGGACTTCCTGGCCGACGCGAAGACCGGTGGCCTTCAGCCAAGCATGGCGCACAACATGGCGACTTCGCTGGCAGTTCAGGGTGCCTTCTTTGACGTGATCACCAACTACATCAATGACCCGAAAGCCGACCCGGCAGAAACAGCCAAGAAGCTCGCTACCGCGGTCAAATCAGTCCAGTGATTGGTCTTTAATAGCCTGTAACCGCCGTCCGTGGTGTTGAAATCCGTCGTTGATTTCTCCCACGGCCTCGGCCTTGATTAGACACACCGGATGGGAAACGCCCGATGAGCTCTGTCGCTGCGATCAGCAAAGCCTCGCCAATGGATGCGCTGCAACGCTGGCTACCTAAACTGGTGCTGGCCCCCAGCATGTTCATCGTGCTGGTTGGTTTTTACGGGTACATATTGTGGACGTTCGTTCTGTCGTTCACTAACTCGACGTTTCTGCCTACTTACAGTTGGGCAGGTCTGGCGCAATATTCGCGACTGATGGACAACGACCGTTGGTGGGTGGCGAGCAAAAACCTCGCTGTGTTTGGTGGTATGTTCATCGCGATCAGCCTGGTGATCGGTGTACTGCTGGCAATTCTGCTGGATCAGCGTATCCGTCGTGAAGGCGTGATTCGCACTATTTATCTGTACCCGATGGCGCTGTCTATGATCGTCACCGGGACCGCCTGGAAGTGGTTGCTCAACCCCGGCCTGGGCCTGGACAAGATGCTGCGCGACTGGGGGTGGGAAGGCTTTCGTCTGGACTGGCTGGTTGATTCCGACCGGGTTATTTATTGCCTGGTCATTGCTGCGGTGTGGCAATCGTCCGGCTTTGTAATGGCTCTGTTTCTGGCAGGGCTGCGCGGTGTGGATCAGTCGATCATCCGTGCTGCGCAAATGGATGGCGCCAGTTTGCCAATGATCTACTGGCGCGTGGTGCTGCCAAGTCTGCGTCCGGTGTTCTTCAGCGCAATCATGATTCTGGCGCACATTGCCATCAAGAGCTTCGATCTGGTAGCCGCTATGACGGCCGGCGGCCCCGGCTATTCTTCGGACCTGCCCGCTATGTTCATGTATTCCTTTACATTCAGTCGTGGCCAGATGGGTATGGGCTCGGCGAGTGCGATTCTGATGCTCGGCGCGATTCTGGCGATTCTGGTGCCGTACCTGTATTCCGAGCTGAGGGCCAAGCGCCATGACTAGTCATGTTGAAAAACCGGGCATCAGCGTCAGCCGTGTTCTGATTTACGCCGTGCTGATACTGGCCTGTCTGATTTATCTGGTGCCGTTGGTAGTGATGTTGCTGACAAGCTTCAAGACTCCCGAAGACATCGGCACCGGTAACCTGCTGAGCTGGCCAAGCGTGATCACTGTCATTGGCTGGATCAAGGCCTGGGATATCGTTGACGGCTACTTCTGGAACTCGATCAAGATTACGGTCCCGGCGGTGGTCATTTCCACGTCGATCGGCGCACTCAACGGTTATGTGCTGTCGATGTGGCGCTTCAAGGGCTCGGAGTTGTTCTTCGGCCTGTTGCTGTTCGGCTGTTTTCTGCCCTTTCAGACCGTACTGCTGCCAGCGTCCTACACTCTCGGCAAGATGGGGCTGGCCAGTACGACCGTCGGGCTGGTGTTCGTCCATGTGGTCTACGGGCTGGCGTTCACCACGCTATTCTTCCGTAATTACTACGTCAGCATTCCTGATGCACTGGTCAAGGCGGCGCGTCTGGACGGTGCCGGGTTTTTCACGATCTTCGGCCGCATCATTCTGCCGATGTCCACGCCCATCGTGATGGTCTGCCTGATCTGGCAATTCACCCAGATATGGAACGATTTCCTGTTCGGCGTTGTGTTCTCCAGCGGCGATTCTCAGCCGATCACTGTGGCTCTGAACAATCTGGTCAACACCAGCACAGGTGCCAAGGAATACAACGTTGACATGGCGGCGGCGATGATTGCCGGCCTGCCGACACTGCTGGTCTACGTACTGGCTGGCAAGTATTTCCTGCGTGGGCTCACGGCCGGCGCGGTCAAGGGGTAATCATGGCGACTCTCGAATTACGCAACGTCAACAAGACCTACGGCAGCAACTTGCCGGACACGCTCAAGAACATCGACCTGTCGATCAAGGATGGCGAGTTTCTGATTCTGGTCGGCCCTTCCGGCTGTGGCAAATCCACCTTGATGAACTGCATTGCCGGTCTGGAAAGCATCAGCGGCGGTGAGATTCTCATCGATGGCCAGGACGTCAGCAGCACCAGCCCCAAGGACCGCGACATCGCGATGGTCTTTCAGTCCTATGCCCTTTACCCGACCATGAGCGTGCGTGAAAACATCGCGTTCGGGCTGAAGATCCGCAAGATGCCGCAGGCCGACATCGATGCGGAAGTGGCTCGCGTAGCCAAGCTGTTGCAGATCGAGCACTTGCTCAATCGCAAGCCGGGCCAGATGTCCGGTGGCCAGCAGCAGCGTGTCGCGATGGGTCGTGCCCTGGCGCGTCGTCCCAAGATCTACCTGTTCGATGAGCCGTTGTCCAACCTCGATGCCAAGTTGCGCGTCGAGATGCGTACCGAAATGAAACTGATGCACCAGCGCCTTAAAACCACCACCGTCTATGTGACCCATGATCAGATCGAGGCCATGACGCTGGGCGACAAGGTCGCGGTCATGAAGGACGGTATCGTTCAGCAATTCGGTACGCCCAAGCAGATTTACACCGATCCGGCCAACCTGTTCGTCGCCAGTTTCATCGGTTCGCCGCCGATGAACTTCATCCCGCTGCGTCTGCAACGCAAGGATGGCCAATTGATTGCGCTGCTCGACAGTGGTCAGGCGCGTTGCGAGCTGCCGGTCGGGGTATCCGATGTCGGGCTGGAAGATCGAGAAATCATTCTCGGTATCCGGCCGGAACAGATTATGCTTGCTGGCGCTGAGTCGAATGGCATGCCGACCATCCGTGCCGAGGTCCAGGTGACCGAGCCTACCGGGCCGGACACGCTGGTGTTCGTCACGCTCAATCAGAGCAAGGTCTGCTGTCGCCTTGCGCCGGATGTCGCACCGCAGGTGGGCGAAAGTCTGACCCTGCAGTTCGACCCTTCCAGGGTGCTGATTTTCGATGCTCAGAGCGGTGAGCGTCTTGGAGTTCTGGGAGCACCATCTTTGGCTGAACGGGCAAACAATGTTCCAGTTGAGCCGCAAGTGATAAATTGATTCAGCACCGAGCATCGCTGGCCGGCTGTCTACTGCCACAATGAAGCGGCCGACCGGCGAAAACGAAGCAGTGAATGAAGCAAAACGTCTACCAAAGCTAATAACAATAAAACGAGGATTGATGGGATGAAGAAGATCAACAAAGGTAAATCGCTTTCCCGGTTCCAGTTGGTAAGCACGCTGTCTGTGTTGGGTGCGATGGGGCTGGCAGGCAGCGTTCATGCTGCCGACGCATTTTCTGCCGATTCACCGTGGATGACTGGCGACTGGAACGGCAAGCGTACCGAACTGCTCGACAAGGGCTATGACTTCTCGCTGGAGTACGTTTCCGAGATGGCCAGCAACATCAAGGGCGGTTACAACGACGACAAGACCGGCCGCTACAGCGACCAGTTCGCGCTGGGCATGAAAGTCGATTTGCAAAAGGCTTTCGGCTGGCAGGATGCAGAGTTCAAGTTGGCAATCACCGAACGTAGCGGGCGCAACATCTCCAACGACCGGATCGGCGACCCTCGTGCCGGTACCCTCAGTTCCTCCCAGGAAGTCTGGGGTCGCGGCCAGACCTGGCGTCTGACGCAAATGTGGATCAAGCAGAAGTACTTTGACGGCGCGCTGGACGTCAAGGCTGGTCGTTTCGGACCGGGCGAAGACTTCAACAGCTTCCCTTGCGATTTCCAGAACCTGTCGTTCTGCGGCTCGCAGGTCGGTAACTATGTGAACACCTGGTACAACTGGCCAATCAGCCAGTGGGCCTTGCGCGTGAAGTACAACATCACGCCGGAAGTGTATGCACAGGTCGGCGTCTATGAGCAGAACCCGTCCAACCTCGAAACCGGTAACGGCTTCAAACTCAGCGGCAGCGGCACCAAAGGTATGATCCTGCCGGTTGAACTGGTCTGGACCCCGACCGTCAATTCGTTGCCCGGTGAATACCGTGTCGGCTTCTACAAGAGCACGCCCAACGCCGACGATGTCTATGAAGACGTTAACGGTCAGCCACAGGCAGCTACCGGCGCTGCGTTCAAGTCGCATGACAGCAAGCACGGCTGGTGGGTTGTTGCTCAGCAACAGCTGACGACTCACGATGGCGATGCATCGCGCGGCCTGAGCATTTTTGCCAACGCTACCGTGCACGACAAGGCCACCAACTTCGTCGATAACTACCAGCAGATCGGTTTCACGTACAAAGGTCCGTTCAACTCGCGTCCGAAAGATGACATCGGTATCGGTATCGCCCGTATCCACGTCAACGACGATGTGCAGGATCGTGTGCGTCTGGCCAACCAGATCAGCGGCATCAACGACTACGACAACCCTGGCTACCTGCCGGTCCAGAGCACTGAGTACAACTCGGAAATCTACTACGGCTTCCACGTTACCAACTGGCTGACCGTGCGTCCCAACCTGCAGTACGTCAAGCACCCTGGCGGTGTAGATCAGGTTGATGACGCGATTGTGGCGGGCATCAAGATCCAGTCGAAGTTCTGAGTACTGATTGACGCGTAACGCGATCAAAGGTCGTGTGTGCTTTGCGGGCAGCCTGGCTGCCCGTTTTTTTTGGCTTGATCCTTTTATTTTTCAGGGACGCGATTGGCGATGACCTCTCTCGACGCGCAACTGCCTGAACATCCATTGCAACGCTTCTTCCGATCCCGACGTGCCAGACCCACTTTCGAGTGGGAGCGTCACCAGCTGCGCGATGTACTGGTTATCGATCATCCGCAGTGTCAGGCGGTCTTCAGTCGCCAGGGCGCGCAGTTGCTGCATTTTCAGCCGCAAGGCCAGAAACCCTGGCTCTGGTGCGCTGCACAATGGCCGCAGGTGGGGGCGATTCGGGGTGGCGTGCCAGTGTGCTGGCCCTGGTACGGCCGACACCCCGGTGAAAGCGGCTGGCCGGCACACGGCTGGGGGCGCTTGCTGGACTGGAAACTGATCGACAGCAGCGAGAGCGAAAAGGGCGTCAGCCTGCACTGGCGCTTGCAACTGTGGGACTGGCAGGTCGATCTGCATGCCGAGCTGGGGCAGGGCATGGAGTTGCGTCTGAGCACACGCCACGAGTACAGTGAGCCGTGTCATTTCAGCCATGCGCTGCATGCGTACTGGCGGATTGGCGATGTGGCTGAAGTCGCGCTTGAGGGCCTTGATGGGGCGCAGGGTTATGACGAACTCAGCCGACAGGTCTGCCAGCAACAAGGCGAATTACGTGTGGCAGGCGGCTGCCAGCGAGTCTTCGAACATGCCGGTGCCTTGCAACTGCAGGACCCGACCTGGCAGCGCAGACTGAACATCGACACCGGCGACAGCGTCAATACCGTGGTCTGGCACCCCGGCAACAGACCGCTACTGGGGGTGTGTGGCAGCGAGACCGCAGGCTTTGTGCGCGTGGAAGCCGCCTCGGCTTCCGGCGACGCCTTCAGCCTGCAACCGGGCGAGCAGGTGCAACTCAAATTGCAGGCCAGCCTGGCGGGGTGATTTGCGTGTGACGCGGAGCGTCACGAACTGCATGCA
>NZ_LJQT01000362.1:0-7855 GCF_001400515.1 Pseudomonas meliae
GCCGGAAAACATCCGGCTACCTCAGACCTTCCCTAACCTGTTAATCAGCAAACAAGGAAGTGTCATGACGAAAGTCAAAGAAAATGCTGCAATTCAACTCTCTGCTGCTACCAGCACCTCTTTCGACCAGATCAATACGTTCGCTCACCAGTATGACCGTGGCGGTAACCTCACGATCAATGGCAAGCCTTCGTACTCGGTCGATCAGGCCGCCGATTACATCCTTCGCGACAACGCTGCGTGGACTGATCGCGATGGCAACGGCACTATCAACCTCACATACACCTTTCTGACCGCCAAACCTGCCTGGGGACTTTCAGTGCGTTCAACGCACAGCAGAAAGCACAGGCCGTATTGTCGATGCAATCCTGGGCAGACGTTGCCAAGGTCAGCTTTACCCAGGCCGCTTCCGGCGGCGACGGGCATATGACCTTCGGTAACTACAGCAACCGCAGCGCAGGCGGGGCGGCTTTTGCCTACCTGCCCAGCGGCAACAGCCGCACTGACGGCCAGTCCTGGTACCTTGTCGATAACAGCTACTAGGTCAACACCACCCCGGACAATGGCAACTACGGCCGTCAGACCCTCACTCATGAAATCGGCCATACTCTGGGCCTGTCTCACCCGGGTGACTACAATGCGGGCGAGGGCAATCCGAGCTATAAGGACGCCACTTACGCAGAAGACACCCGTGGCTACAGCGTCATGAGTTACTGGAGTGAGTCCAACACTGACCAGAACTTCGTCAAGGGCGGCGCTCCGTCATACTCTTCGGCACCGTTGCTGGATGACATCACTGCCGTTCAGCAGCTCTATGGCGCGAACATGAGCACCCGTGCCGGTGATACGGTCTACGGTTTCAACTCCACCGCCGGGCGTGATTTCTACAGCGCCACTTCTGCCTCTTCCAAGGTGGTGTTCTCGGTGTGGGACGGCGGGGGCAAGGATACCCTCGACTTCTCGGGTTTCACCCAGAACCAGAAGATAAACCTCAATGCGGCCTCGTTCTCGGACGTGGGTGGCATGGTGGGTAACGTTTCAATTGCCAAAGGCGTGGTGGTTGAAAACGCGGTGGGCGGTTCGGGCAACGACCTGTTGATCGGCAATGCCGCTGCCAACGACCTTAAAGGTGGTGCCGGCAACGACATCATCTACGGTGGTGGCGGTGCCGACAGCCTGACCGGTGGTGCTGGTGCAGACATTTTTGTGTTTGGTGCCAGTTCCGATTCCAACCGTGCAGCGCAGGATACGATTCGTGACTTTGTCAGCGGTCAGGACAAAATCGATGTATCGGCCATTTCCACGCTGAGCGCGCTGCAGTTCGTCAACGCGTTCAGCGGCCATGCCGGCGAAGCGATCCTCAGCTACAACCAGAGCAGCAATCTGGGTAGCCTGGCGATCGACTTCACAGGTCAGGGTGTGGGGGACTTCCTCGTAGGGACTGTTGGGCAAGCGTTGGCTACTGATATCGTGGTTTAATCTGTAACAATCATGGACGACCCTGCTGTCGTCCATGATCTGGAAAGTACCCCATCATGAAGATCAATCACGTTGTTCGAATCGTGCCAGTGGCTTTTGCGCTGCTGGTGGGTATTTCTGGAGCAAGCATGGCCATGAGTTTGAAACTGCCCGACCCAGCTGAGCTAAGTGGCAAGTGGCGACTTTCGCTTCAGGGAAACACGGACGAAGTTTGTGAGCTGCACCTCAACACTGATGTACCGAAACTGACGGGCGATCTCGCCTGTGCAGTAAAGTGGTTGCACGAAGCCCCCACTGGCTGGTTTCCGACTCCGGATGGCCTGGCATTTACCGACAAGGAAGGCAATCGCCTGATTCACCTCAATAACATGGGGGAGCAGATCTATCAGGCGCGTCTGCCCGGCGGTGAAGTGCTGGTTCTTGGACGGCTCGCCGATTAAGCGTTTCATGGACCTGCGCGAGTTGTTTGTTAAAACCCAGGGATGTCACTCCGTCACCAGCAAGACCATAAAGGAACAACCATGAGTGCGTTGCCCCAAAGCGCCCGGCCGCCGCTTTATAAAGCGCTGGCTGACTACAAGAGCGCGTTGATTGGTGTCGGTTGTTTTACCGCGCTGATCAACGTGTTGATGCTCGCTCCATCGATTTACATGTTGCAAGTCTATGACCGTGTACTGACGTCGCAGAACCAGACTACCCTGGCCATGCTGACGCTGATGGTGGTCGGGTTCTTTGCGTTTATCGGCCTGCTGGAGATGGTCCGCAGCTTTGTGGTAATCCGCATCGGCAGCGAGCTGGAGAGGCGTTTCAATCTGCGCGTCTATCAGGCTGCGTTCGAGAGCAACCTGCACGCCGGACAGCGTCAGGCTGGGCAGGCGCTGGGTGACCTGACCTTTATCCGTCAGTTTCTCACCGGGCCGGCGTTGTTCGCGTTCTTCGACGCCCCGTGGTTTCCCATCTACCTGGCGGTGATCTTCCTTTTCGACCCTTGGCTTGGCGTGCTGGCCAGTGTGGGGACAGTGTTGCTGGTCGGACTGGCCTGCCTCAACGAATGGCTGACCCGCAAACCGCTGGCCGAGGCCAGCGGGTACTCGCAGCAGTCTGCGCAATTGGCGACCCGGCACCTGCAACAGGCCGAGGCGATCCAGGCGATGGGGATGCTCGAAGTGTTGCGGCGTCGCTGGTTCCATGTGCATGGGCGCTTTCTGGCCTTGCAAAACCGTGCCAGTGACACTGGAGCGGTGATCAGTTCGATCAGCAAGGCCCTGCGCCTTTGTCTGCAGTCGCTGGTGCTGGGCCTGGGCGCACTGCTGGTGATAAACGGAGACATGACCGCAGGCATGATGATCGCCGGTTCGATCCTCATGGGAAGGGTCCTCAGCCCCATCGATCAACTGATCGCAGTCTGGAAACAATGGAGTTCTGCACGCCTGGCTTACGGACGTCTGGACCAGTTACTCAAGACCTACGCCGAGCCCGCGCCGCGCATGCCACTGCCAGCACCGCGCGGTCAGATCAGCGCGGAACAGGTCAGCGCTGCGCCTCCGGGCAAGACATCGCCGACGATTCAGCAAGTGAGCTTTCAACTGCAAGCTGGTGAAGTGCTCGGTGTACTGGGAGCATCCGGTTCCGGCAAATCGACCCTGGCACGCGTGCTGGTCGGTGTCTGGCCGGTGCTGGGTGGAACGGTACGTCTGGACGGGGCCGACATGCATCGCTGGGACCGCGAGGCGCTGGGCCCCTATATCGGTTATCTGCCGCAGGACATCGAGCTTTTCGGTGGCACCGTGGCAGAAAACATCGCGCGTTTTAGCGAGGGCGACGCGAGCGCCGTGGTTGCTGCTGCGCAACTGGCGGGCGTACACGAATTGATTCTGCGCCTGCCGCAGGGCTACGACACGCGGCTGGGCGACGATGGCGCTGGCTTGTCAGGCGGTCAGAAACAGCGCGTCGCGTTGGCCCGAGCATTGTACGGCGATCCGCGACTGGTGGTACTTGATGAGCCCAATTCCAATCTGGACGCCGCGGGCGAAGCGGCTTTGACTCAGGCGATCGCTGAGCTCAAGACCCGCGGTTGTACCGTCGTGCTCGTCACTCACCGCACTCAGTCGTTGAACCAGACCGATCGTCTGCTGGTGCTGAGCGAAGGTCGCATGCAGGCATTCGGCACCACGGCTCAGGTGTTGCAGGCCTTGTCCGGACAGGCATCGCCCGGGCAAGCACCGCAAGCGCACCCTCAATCGCAATCTCGCCCTGCACCCGCCGGGCTTTCCATGAGCCGTCAGTACGGCACGCAGAACAGGCAGTCCGACGTATGAACAGCCCCATCGACACTCATTACGCCGTGCCGGGCAAGGAGCGCGGCGTGCAGTTCTTCGTTCGCGCAGGCTGGATTCTCATGCTGGCAGGGGCGGGCAGCTTCTTTCTATGGGCCAGTCTCGCCCCGCTGGATCAGGGCATTGCCGTGCAAGGCACCGTCGTGGTGTCGGGCAAGCGCAAGGCCGTGCAGTCGCTGGATGGCGGCGTTGTAAGCAAAATTCTCGTCAGCGAAGGCCAGTCGGTAAAGGAGGGCGAGCCGCTGTTTCGCCTTGATCAGACTCAGGTCGAGGCCGACGTGCAATCGCTGCGTGCCCAGTATCGAATGGCCTGGGCCAGCCTGGCCCGCTGGCAGAGCGAGCGCGACAACCTGGATGAGGTGCACTTTCCCGCAGAACTGATTGCCGCCGGGCAGGGGCAGAACCCCGACCCGCGTCTGGCGCTCGTGCTTGAGGGCCAGCGGCAACTGTTCAGCAGTCGGCGACAGGCGCTGGCTCGAGAGCAATCCGGTTTGCAGGCGAGTATCGAAGGTGCCGGGCTGCAACTCGCCGGTATGCGCCGCGCTCGATCGGACCTGCTGGCTCAGGCTGACTCGCTACGCAAGCAACTGAGTAACCTGGAGCCCTTGGCGCAGAACGGTTTCATTCCAGGCAACCGTCTGCTGGAGTTTCAACGCCAGCTTTCTCAAGTGCAGCAGAGCCTGGCGCAGAACGCAGGCGAAACCGGGCGGATAGAGCAGGGGATCGTCGAGTCGCGGTTGCGTCTTCAGCAGCAGCGCGAGGAATATCAGAAAGAAGTGCGCAGCCAGTGGGCCGATGCCCAGGTCAAGGCGCTTACCCTTGAGCAACAACTGGCTTCGGCAGGTTTCAGTCTGCAGCACAGTGCAATTCTTGCCCCTGCTGATGGCATCGCCGTCAACCTGGGCGTGCACACCGAAGGCGCAGTGGTGCGTGCCGGTGAAACCCTGCTGGAAATTGTACCGCAGGGCACACGGCTTGAAGTCGAAGGGCGTCTGCCGGTGCAGTTGATCGACAAGGTCGCCAGCCATTTGCCGGTCGATATCCTCTTCACTGCGTTCAATCAAAGTCGCACGCCGCGGGTTTCCGGTGAGGTAAACCTGATTTCTGCCGATCAGATGCAGGATGAGAAAACCGGCCAGCCCTATTACGTGCTGCGCACTTCGGTGGGCGATGCGGCACTGGAAAAACTCAACGGGTTTGTGATCAAGCCGGGCATGCCCGCTGAAATGTTTGTGCGCACGGGTGAACGCTCGCTGCTCAATTATCTGTTCAAACCTTTGCTGGACCGTGCCGGCTACGCGTTGACGGAGGAATAGGATGTCTCGTCATCCCCTGAAAGCCGCTTTGCTGACGGCCATCCTGCTGGGCACTGCTTCATTGAGTCATGCGATGGGCCCGTTTCAGGTCTATGAGCTGGCGCTTCGCAACGACCCGACTTACCTGGGCGCGCTCAAGGAGCGCGATGCGGGCCTGGAAAACCGGGTGATTGGTCGTGCAGGCTTGTTGCCGCGTGTTTCATACAGCTACAACAAAGGACGCAACGACTCCAAGGCCACCCTCAAAGGCGGCCGTGAATACACCACTGACCATCGCCACTACAACAGCTTTGGTTCAAGCCTGACGGTTCAGCAGCCGCTGATCGATTACGAAGCCTATGCCAATTACCGCAAAGGCCTGGCCCAGGCGTTGTTTGCCGACGAGACCTTTCGCAGCAAGAGTCAGGAATTGCTGGTGCGGGTTCTGACCCTTTATACCCAGGCACTGTTCGCGCAGGACCAGATCAATATAGCCCGCGCCAAACAGCAGGCGCTCGACCGCCAGTTTGCGCAGAACCGGCAAATGTTCCAGCAAGGCGAGGGTACCCGCACCGACATTCTTGAAGCGGAATCGCGCAACGAGCTGGCGATTGCCGAGCAGATAGAAGCCAGCGACGAGCAGGACGCGGCCCTGCGCGAACTGGCCGCGTTGCTGGGCGAGTCGAGTATCGATGTTGCGCAGTTGGAGCCGTTGAGGGACAGTTTTCAGGCGCTGGTGCTGGCACCGTCCAGCTTTACCGAGTGGCATGCGCTGGCCATGGCCAACAGCCCGATCCTGGCCTCGCAACGCCAGTCGCTGGAAGTGGCGCGATACGAGGTGGAGCGCAACCGCGCCGGGCATCTGCCGACGGTGAATGCTTACGCGAGTATCCGTCAGAACGAATCGGACAGCGGCAACACCTACAATCAGCGTTACGACACCAACACGATAGGTATCGAGCTCAGTCTGCCGCTGTACGCCGGAGGCGGCACCAGCGCCTCGGTGCGTCAGGCCAACAGCAAGCGCGAGCAGGCGGAATACGAGCTGGAGGGCAAGACCCGCGAAACCCTGATCGAGCTGCGTCGCCAGTTCAACGCCTGTGCGTCAGGGGTGAGCAAGTTGCGCGCTTATCAGAAAGCACTGGTCTCTGCACAGGCACTGGTCGAGTCGACACGTCAGAGCATTCTCGGCGGCGAGCGCATCAGCCTGGACGCACTCAACGCCGAACAGCAGCTTTACAGCACCCGGCGTGATCTGGCGAAAGCCCGTTACGATTACTTGATGGCCTGGATCAAACTGCATTACTACGCCGGTACGTTGCGCGACACCGATCTGGCGCGTATTGACGAGGCCTTCGTTGTGGCGCGCTGAGTGTCGTTGGTCAGTTCTGCGCGGTGAAACGCGCCAGCGAGAAGGCTGAAAGGTCTACATCGCTGGTGCCGTGAATACAGCGTTGCGCAAGGGCCAGCCCGAGCCCGGCTGAGTGTTTGAAGCCGTGACCGGAGCAGGCCGAAACCACTGTCACGTTCTTCAGATGGGGGTGTTCATCGATGATGAAGTGGCAGTCCGGCGTGACGGTGTAGGCGCAGACCGAAGACTTGACCACGTTCGGCGTCAGTCCCGCAATCTTGCCCTGCACCTGGGGCTGGAACATTTCCTGCTCCTCCCTTGCCGTAACAGTGCGGTCCAGCTGGTCGGCAGCGGATGCTTCAATGTATTGCTCGGTGGCGACCTTCATACTGTTTTCACCGGGCAGGGGCGGGAAGCCATAGTTGACATCCTCCTCCCCGGGCCCGTGAGTCAGAATGAAGCTCGGCGAACGTGGTGCAAAAGCGGCATTCTCCTGCAATTCGAACCAGAACAGCTTTTGCCGACACACCCGCAGCAGATCGCTAAAAGGCGCGCCGAGCAATTCGGCTGACCACATGCCCGCACTGACCACGACTTTGTCAGCGATGATCGAAACCTTGTCAGTGGTAATGCGCACCTGATCACCCTGTGCCTGTAAGTGAGTAACCTTCTCATGGGTCAGCAACCTTGCGCCGTGTTGCCTCGCCAGCCGCAGCTGTACCTCGATGCAGCGCTCTGGCCGGACAAATCCGCCTTCAGGCTCAAAGTAGCCAACGGCGGTGTCCAGAACAGGGGTGAACTGGGGAAAGCGCTCGCGAATGGCCGCCGCCGACAGCACTTCGTGCGTCACGCCATAGGTGCGGGCCAGGGCGATGGTCTGGTGGGTGAAGTCGTTACTGTCTTCAGGATCGTACGCAGGGCTGGAGGTCATCACCAGCACTCCGCACTGCTCGAACAGCGACTCGCTGCTCAGCGCCTCAAGTTCGCGCCAGATGCTGTGCGAACTGCGCACCAGCGGCAGGTATTGCGGGCCCTCGCCAACCGACAGTCGTGTGATGCGGGTATCGCCGTGGCTGGAGCCTTGTGTGTGCGGAGGGGCGTAGCGATCGACGCCAATTACATCGACTCCGACCTTCGCCAGTTGATAGACAGTGGCTGCACCCATGGCACCCAGACCGAGCACGGCCACTTCACAACGCTGCTGCATAATCGGAATGCCTCGATAAATCTCTTATTTCACGCCGGACAGCCTGCCGAATCAACCGCCAAACGTGCATAAGGTTATGTCACGGAGCCCCAATGGCCATTACCAGTGCCATCACACATGAGGGTGTGGGGAACCTGTAAAAATTTACGCTTGCGCTGCTCAGGGTTTTTAAGGAAGGTCTGAAAAA
>NZ_LJQT01000362.1:7889-14075 GCF_001400515.1 Pseudomonas meliae
TTTTCAGAGGATACTTAAGGTTCGAAATTGATGAAAAGTTGTCCACGGAAATCGTGGGTATGTCTGTGGGTAACTTTTTGAAACCCTTGTTACACGTGGCTTACAGCTGTGTGGTTATTTTATGAACAGCTCATGTTTTGCACTTCCATGGTGCTGCCACCAGGCTGGAAGACAGGTCCGCCATAAGCGATTTAAAGCACAAAAAAGAAATATTTTTCAAAAAAAAGCGCGACCCTCATCAGGTCGCGCTGCTTTTTTTACGAGTCAAGCGATGGTTGTTACACGAGAGGCTGATCGCTCCATTCACCGTTGACCAGACGACGCAGACCCAGCGGGTTGGCATTCTGCAATGCAGGCGGCAACTGGCTGTCGGCCAGGTTCTGATAGCAGACCGGACGCAGGAAACGGTCGATGGCCAGAGTGCCTACCGAAGTACCGCGTGCGTCCGAGGTTGCCGGATACGGACCGCCGTGAACCATGGCTTCACAGACCTCGACACCGGTCGGGTAGCCGTTGAACAGAATGCGCCCGACTTTCTCTTCGAGTATCGGTTGCAGCCAGCTGTACTGGCTCAAGTCCGCAGGCTCGTCGATCACGGTCGCAGTCAGCTGACCACGCAAGGCCTGCAACGCGTCTTTCAACTGCGCATCGTCAGCGACCTCGATTATCAGCGTGGTCGGGCCAAAGACTTCTTCCTGCAACAACTGGTCGCCGTTCAACAGCAGACTGACGTCAGCCTTGAACAACTGAGCCTGCGCCTGTTTGCCTTCCTGCGGCTTGCCAGCCAGATGCGTCACGCCCGGATGCGACAGCAAATGTTCGACGCCTTTGCTGTAGCTGCGCAGACCGCCTGCGTTGAGCATGGTCTGCGGTGCCTGACTGCCCATCTGTTCGGTCAGTTGTTCGACGAACGTCGAAAACGCCGGGGAGCGCAGGCCGATGACCACACCGGGGTTGGTGCAGAACTGACCGGCACCCATCACCACCGAACCGGCAAGCTCTTTGGCCACGGTTTCGCCGCGTGCCTGCAGGGCACCTGGCAGCAACACTACCGGGTTGATGCTGGACATCTCGGCAAACACCGGAATCGGCTGTGGACGCTCGGCGGCCATTTTGCAAAGAGCGTTGCCGCCGTTCAGCGAGCCGGTGAAACCGACGGCCTGGATAGCCGGGTGTTTGACCAGACCTTCACCCACGCCGTTACCGAAGATCATGTTGAATACGCCTTTCGGCATTTGGGTGCGTTCTGCGGCGCGGATGATAGCGCTGGCCACCAGATCGGCAGTCGCCATGTGGCCACTGTGCGCCTTGAACACCACCGGGCAACCGGCAGCCAGTGCAGCAGCGGTGTCACCGCCAGCAGTGGAAAACGCCAGCGGGAAGTTGCTCGCGCCGAACACGGCAACCGGGCCCACACCGATGCGGTACTGGCGCAGGTCGACGCGTGGCAACGGCTTGCGATCCGGCAGGGCCAGGTCAATGCGTGCACCGACGAAATCACCGCGACGCAGAACCTTGGCAAACAGGCGCATCTGGCCGCTGGTACGACCGCGCTCACCCTGAATACGTGCCTGGGGCAGAGCGGTTTCCTGGCAGACGATGGCGACGAAATCATCACCCAACTGATCCAGTTCATCGGCAATGGCGTCGAGGAAGTCGGCGCGACGGGCCGGGCTCAGTTGACGGAATTCTGGAAAGGCAGCCTTGGCGGCGAGGGCGGCAGCGTCGATTTCGCCGTCGGTAGCCTGATGGAAGCTGTAAGGCAGTTCTTCGCCTGTTGTGGCATCCAGACTTTTTTGCAGGCTTTGGCCAAGAGCGCTGCGGCCGCCAGCGATGAAATTCTGGCCGAGAATGTTAGGCATCGGTATCTCCTGTTGTTTTGAGGTTGGAGGTCGGTATGGAAGGTATCCGGACCGGCGCTCCTTATGGGTTGCCGAGTTGCTTTACAGATTGTCAGTGATGTGGCGTGTAAAAGCAGGCCAGCGATCATTTTTTCTAAAACCAGTGGGCAGTCATCGTACAACCTGATTCGCTGCTGATGCAACTGTCGGCCTGATTTGCCAAGTCAAGCGCCGCTGCTCTTTATAGCGCATGGGCGCGATCAGGCTTCTATCGTGGCGCGCTTTTGTGACCTTTTAAGGTGGTGTAGCGTTGAGGTTGTGCAATGCATCCAGCACCTGGCGCAACGCCTTGCTGACCGGTTTGTCCTGGCGCAATGCAATTCCCAGCGTGCGGCTCAACCCCGGCACCAGCTGCAGCACCTGCAAACCGCGGCGGTGATGGACTGCAGCAACCGCCATGCGCGGCACGATGCTGTAGCCCAGGCCCGCAGCAACCATTTCCTTGATGGCCTCGATGCTGCCCAGTTCCATGATCGGCTTTACCCGGATCCCGGCCTGCAAGAACCATTCATTGATCAGCAGCCGCGTACTGCTGCCTGCTTCGAAGACCACCAGCGGTAGTTCGCAGAGGTGCTCCGGGGTCATTTCAGCGGCAATCGGCTGCTGGCTGCTGGCGAAGATCGCCAAGAACTCATCCTCAAGCAGCGGGGTGATATGCAGACTGCGACCCGAGGCGGGCAGCGTCACCAGTGCGAGATCCAGACGGTTTTCTTCCACAGCCTTGAGAATGCCGTCCGTGTTGCCGGTGCTGACCCGCACATCCAGTTGTGCAAAGCGACGGCGCAGTGCCTGCAACATGGGCGGCAGCAGATGAATGCAGGCGGTTGCGCCGGTACCGATCGCAACCTTTCCGGCAACGCCGCTGGCGTGACTGGACAACTCCAGCAGGGCGTCTTCGACCACCGCCTCAATGCGCGCAATATGCTCCAGCAACGTAGTGCCCGCCGAGGTGGGCTTGAGCCGCTTGCCTACGCGCTCGATCAATTTCAGGTTCAACTGGTCCTCCAACTGCCGAATTTGCAGGCTTACCGCTGGCTGGGTCAGGTGCAGTCGCTCGGCCGCTGCGGAGAAGCTGCCGTGCGCTATGACCAGCGAGAAGGTATGCAAGTGATTCAGGTTGAGTCGGCGCATGGCAAAGTATTTCTTATGCTGTGAATGATAAATCATAGCTTTTTTAACGGCTTGGTGAGCGGCATGATTGCACTCATCCAACGACATTTGCCCAGAGCCCGATATGACCCCGACCTTTATCCTGCGTGATGCGTGTGATCAAGACATACCTGCCGTACAGGCGATCTACGCCGATCATGTGCTGCATGGCATTTCCAGTTTCGAACTCGATCCGCCGAGTGTCGCCGAGCTGCTGCAGCGCCGTGCGCAGGTGCTCGTCAACGGCCTGCCATATCTGGTGGCCGAGCTCGCCGGGGAGGTGGTCGGCTATGGCTACGCCACACCCTATCGTCCGCGTCCTGCCTATCGCTTTACCGTAGAAGACTCGGTTTATATACGGGACGGTATGGGCGGGCGGGGCATCGGTCTGGCATTGCTTGGCGAGCTGGTACAGCGCTGCGAGCAGGGCGGCTGGCGGCAGATGGTCGCGGTGATCGGCAATAGCGAGAATATCGCGTCGCTGCGTCTGCACGAGCGCCTGGGTTTTCGCCGTGTCGGGGTATTCGAGTCAGTCGGCTTCAAGCACGGTCGCTGGGTGGACACCGTGCTGATGCAGCGCATGCTCGGCGACGGCTCGGGCAGTGCACCTTCCGAGCGGGCCTGACTGACGTGGACCGCGCTGATCTGTCCAGGCTGGCGGTAGTCAAACTGGGGCTCGCGCAACTGATCAGTTGGGGTGTGACGTTTTATCTGCCGGGGGCTTTCGGCAATGCGATTGCCGATGATCTGGGCTGGAGCGGCCAGCAGGTCTTTTCCGGGCTGTCAGTCGCACTGTTGATCATGGGCCTGGTTTCGATCTTCAGTGCGCGTTTGCTCCAGCGTCTCGGTGCACGGCAGGTATTGCAATACGGGGCCGGGCTCAACGCGCTTGGCTGCTGCATGCTGGCTGTGTGCGAGACACCTCAGTCGTGGTTTTTTGGCTGGGCAGTGCTGGGCGTCGGCATGCGTCTGTCACTTTACGATGCGCTGTTTGCTGCATTGGCAGCGCTGTTCGGTGCACGCTCTCGGGCGCTGATGGTGCAGATTACCTTGTTGGGCGGGCTGGTTTCGGCGGTATTCTGGCCGCTGGGCCACGGCTTGTTGAATGCGTTGGGCTGGCGTAGTGCGGTTGCTGTCTACGGCTGCCTGGCATTGCTCAGCGGGTTATTGGTCAGCGGCCTGCCGGACTCCCTGTTGCCGGTCTTGAACGCCGGGCCAGCCGCGCCTGCGCACGCTGACACCACGGCCTGGATACCTCAGTTCGGCTACGCACTGAGCATGTCCCTGATCGCGTTCCTGTCAGCCGGCTTGTCTGCCCATTTACCCGCGTTGCTGGCTGGTTTGGGCGTGCCGGTCGTGCTGGCAGCGCTGTGGGGCATCGGTCAGACCTGCGCGCGTCTGGCGCAGGCTTTGTTGGCGCAGTCGATGCCAGCGCTGCGCCTGAATGTCTGGGTCGCTTCCGGAATGGTGCTGTGTTTTACCCTGGGGCTGCTCAGTCAGGGCCATACCCTGCTGGCCTGCATGTTCCTGTTCGGTTATGGCGCGATGAACGGGTTGGCCACATTGCTGAGGGCGAATCTACCCTTTGAGCTGTTTGCACATTCGCATTACGTACACCTGCAGGGCCGATTGCTGGCTCCTGCCTTTCTGCTGTCAGCTGGCGCTCCGTGGTTTTTTGCGTGGGTGCGTGAAGCGCAGGGCGGCAGCGGCCTGCTGTGGTTGTCGCTGGCGATCAGCCTGGTGTTGATTGCAGTGGCAATTGCATTGAATCTAAATGGCCGCGCAAAATGAAATTGTCCAACAATCCGGTTCAATAGCGTTGCCAGTAGTCGCCTGAATGGTTAGGGTACGCGGCTGTTCATGCATAGGAATTTCAAAATGCCTATGCATCAAGGTGGAGCTTTTTCTTGCCCGCTACCACCCATTCTTATTTTGCAGGTTCAGTTTCCTGCAAGCCCGTAAGCGGAGAAAATCAGCACATATGGTGGGTATCAACAGAGCAGGGTCATCTGGCGCTTATTTTGGTGGGTACACAGAGTCTGAGCGAGCGAGCGCTCGCGACTCGATCAGCGCGAGACCCTCGAACAGTCCGCAGGTACCGCCTCCTTCGACGGATTCAGCCGGGCGTGAGATGCTTTTGCTACGGTCCGCGGAGTTGTCGCGCCGAACCAGAGAGCGGCTCGAGCAGAGCTTTCCGACAGCGGAGGAAGACAAGCAGCAGGCTGATAGCATCGTTCAACGTGGCAGAACGAGGGTCAGGTCAGGGGCTGGTCTTCATCGGTTAGAAATACTTACTCACCAATCTGTGGAACGCGGCTGTTCATCGTCGAAGGCCTTGAGTAGTTCAGATGACGACGTGTCCTCTGCTGAGTCCTCTGAGGCGGATATCGACGCAGTATTCAACTATAGAATTGCAGCGTTGAATAATGCGAACGCTAGTCAATCTTGTATGGGCTTGGCAATCCAATGGCTGCGATTGCGTGATGTGGGGGAGGCGAGTTACAGAATGGAGGCGCTGGATCTTGACCATGCTTCGGACATCCAGAACCAATACGAAAATGCAGCAGGTTCAGTGAGCGGGTCGCGGGAGCAGCGAGAAGCAGGTCGAATATCGGCGCGCAAAACCCTTTTGCGAAGTCAAGATTTGCAGCCTGTAGGTGAACCCTCGGTATTCCATGCGGATCGGCATTCGACCGCATTGCAAAAAATTGCGCGAGATGGTAGCGCCCATTTGATCAGCTTGTGCTTTGAAAACAATGGAAAGCGTGTAAGGCATGCCATCACTGCTTCCAGCTCCGAAGGCAGTGTGAACCTCTTTGATCCAAACTATGGCGAGTTCTCTACCACTTTACCGGAGTTGCCTTCGATGTTCCAGAATCTGATGACCAGATACGGCAGTCGACTGAATGGGCACCTGCAATTGGAGAGCATGGTTATTCAGCGTGTGGAGTGACACTGCTCGGTGTATAGGAATTTCAAATTTTCGCAACCAGCGCGGTTTTGACCAGGATTAATTGCGACTGACCAGACGGGTCAACCAGCATTAACTGCGAATGAACCTGTATTGAACCGCGCTGAAGCGGTAAACCCAACGATCGTATCACCGGCCACCATCTGGCTGTCGTAAAACAAGTGT
>NZ_LJQT01000362.1:14084-15307 GCF_001400515.1 Pseudomonas meliae
TGTTTTACGACAGCACTGATGCACCTGGCGAATATGATCGTGCAGACGCTCTAGAAATGTGCGGAAAACTCTGTCGCATTCCGCTATCATACGGAAACCTATTCTTGATGGTTATTCGTCTATGTTGGTTGGGTACATGCGCGTGTCGTCGGACTCAGACAGGCAAAACACTGACTTACAACGCGATGCGCTGCTCAGTGCCGGCATCGATGCACGACACCTGTTTGAGGATTACGCCTCCGGCACGAAGGATAACCGCACGGGTTTGGCTCAAGCGCTCCAATTCGTTCGCCCCGGCGACGTACTTGTGGTCTGGAAGCTGGATCGGCTCGGTCGCTCGCTGTCGCATCTGCTCAGCATCGTGACCTCGCTCCGGGACAAACAGGTGGCGTTCCGCTCGCTGACCGAGGGCATGGATACCACCACGGCGTCTGGCGAGCTGCTTTTTCATGTGTTCGGTGCGCTCGCGCAATACGAACGCGCGCTGATCCAGGAGCGCGTCGTCGCGGGTCTGGCCGCCGCCCGGCGGCGCGGTCGCATTGGCGGACGGCCGCAGGCGATCACCGGTGAGAAGCTGGATGCCATCGTTGCTGCGCTGAACGATGGCATGTCTAAGGCCGCCGTGTGCCGTAACTTCGGTGTTAAGCGCACCACCTTGATCGAAACCCTGGCGCGTGTCGGTAGGCAAGGTTACGGAAGAGTTGCTGATGATCCATAAGAACAAGCTGATCAGTGTCCTGTCCGACGCCGAACAGGAAGCCCTATACGGGTTGCCGGATTTCGACGACGGTCAGCGACTTGAATTTCTATCGTTATCGGAAACCGAACTGGCGTTCGTCGGCAATCGTCCCAGCCTACCTGCCCAAGTCCACTGCTTTTTGCAGATCGGTTACTTCAAGGCCAAGCATGCCTTCTTCCGCTTCGACTGGAACGAGGTCGAGGACGATTGCACTTTCGTGTTGAGCCGCTATTTCCACGGCGAGACGTTCGAGCGCAAGCCGATCACCAAACATGAGCATTACACCCAGCGCGAAGGGGTCTCCGAGCTGTTCGGCTATCGGCTTTGGACGGCCGACTTCCTGCCGCAGCTTGGGCAGCAGGCCACGCAAGCCGCAAGGCGTGACATGACGCCAGGGTTCGTGGCCGCCGAGCTGATCGTCTGGCTCAACGAGCACAAGATCATCCGGCCCGGCTACACCACCCTGCAAGAGCTGGTCAGCGAA
>NZ_LJQT01000145.1:0-17580 GCF_001400515.1 Pseudomonas meliae
TTTGCAGCGCCTCCCTAGGGCTCCGACCACGCCGATACTGGCCTTGCCCGCCAGTTCGCGGTTGATGTATTCGCCGGTGTACTGGCCGATCTGTCGGGCTGCCTCGCGGTTATCCACGCCGACCTGTACGGCATTGTCGCCATTAATCACAGCGTCGATTGCCACCACCGGGATTCCCGCCTGCGCAGCTGCGGTGACCGCAGGTTTGATACCGTTGACGTCGATGGCGCAGACCAGAATGGCGTCGACCTTGTCCTGAATATAGGCCTCGATGGCGTCGTTCTGGGCTGACGGATTGTCGTTGGCGTTGAACACCACCAGCTCTGCTCCGGCAGCTTTCGCCGCAGCCTGTGCGCCCTGGGTAATCTGGGTGAAATACAGCGCCTGCTGGTTGACCTGTACCAGAGCCAGACGTTTGCCGGTCTGGGCCTGAATGATGGGTGACAACGCCAAGGCCAGAACAGCGCCGAGGGTCAGGGTGAAACGCTTGCTAAAACGCAGCATTGCCATCCTCCTAGTCTGTTTGCCGGTGCGGCAAATCAGATCGGTAAACCGGTTTACCAGCCGTTTCAAAAAAAGACAAATGAGCTTTGTCTTCAGGTTTGAGAACTGGAGAAAGCAGATTGTGTGCCATTTTTTTCACGATGTCGGCCAGTCACCGTACGTCCTTGATGCGCCAAAGTTTTCCGCAATCATCGGCTTTTCAGGATGCCGATGGCAGTGCACCGATTTAAGGCCGGGTGTTACTGGTTGCCCCGCAATCAGTCACTGCGAGTTGCTACCGTGCCCCGGCAGACCAACTCTACGGGTACGCGCACGACGTCCTGTGTACAGTCGCCGCCCGCCATGCGCTGCAGCAATTGCGCTACGCCGAGACGGCCAAGCTCCCTGGAGGACTGGCGGATGGTACACAGCGGTGGGGTCAGCAGACTGGCATACACGGCGTCGTCGAACCCCACCAGCGACATGGCGCCGGGCACGCTGATATTGCGCTCACGCAGGACATCGAGCACGCCCAGAGCGATGAAGTCACTGGCGGCGAAAATCGCCTCCGGAGGGTGGGGCAGGGTGAGCAACTGAGCGGTTGCGATACGCCCGAACTCACGGCTGTAATCTCCAAAGCACAGGCATTCCGGCACCTCTGCGATGCCCGCCAGCGTCAGCGCTTCCCGGTAGCCGGCATAGCGCTCGCGGGCACTCATCAAGGCCGACGGCCCGGACACATGAGCGATGCGTCGATGGCCATGGCGGATCAGATACTCAGTCGCCAGGCGACCACCCTGATGGTTGTCGGCGAACACTTTGGGCTGCGACGTGCCGGGAACGTCTTCGTCGAGCAGAATGATATTGCGGTAGCTCGCCAACTGACTGGCCAGCGTGCCGTCGTCCGGACGGTTGCTGACCAGTAGCAAGCCATCGACGTTACGTGAATCCAGCCAGCGCACAAAGGTGCTTTCACGTTCAAGCAGGTTGCGGGTGACACACAGCACCAGGTTATACCCGTTGGCGGACGCCTCTTCTTCGGCCGCGTCTGCCAGCTCGGCAAAAAACGGGTTGGCAATGTCCGGCAGCACCAGACCGATGGTTTCACTGCCGCCTTTGCTCAGGCGTCGGGCCAGACTGTTGCCCCGGTAGTCCAGCGCCTTGATCGCCGTGTCGATACGTTTCGCGGTTTCCGGCGGCAGGCTGATACTTCGATTCAGGTAGCGCGACACCGCAGCCTTGGAAAGGCCGGCATGGTTGGCGACATCCTGAAGTGTTACGGGTCTGGTCATGGCGATCGGATTTGTGGGCTGAAAAACGAAGTAGTGAATGGGCAGGCAGGTATCTTCTCACGCGTGCTTGAACAGCCCGGCGATTTTTTCCGGTAGGGGGGTCGACGAAATCAAGACCAGGCGCTGACCTGCGCGGGTCATGGCCATGTAGAGCTTTCGCGCATTCTGCTCAATCTCGTCTTCGGTGATGCTGCCGCTTTGAACGGTACGCCCCAGCAGCTTTTCCAGACCGACCAGAAACACGACGTTGGCTTCAAGCCCGGTAGCACTCTCCACAGTGGCAATGCGCAGGCTTTCATCATGGGTGGGCATTGAGTTCTTGTCGTTCATGTCCCAGATCCGGTCTGTGCCAAAACGCGCCTTCAGCGTTTTTATCAATAATGTTTTGTCAGCTCCCTTGCCGTACAAGAGCAACATTCCCGACAGCGCCAATTCGAAGCGTTGCTGATGATCCGCAATCTCATTGCTGGCCTGTGCAACCGCATCCTGGGATGAAGGTGACAAGACAAAAAGCGGAGGTGTGCCTGCGTCCATGCCTTCGAAATCGGGCTGTAGATAATCGTCCGGATCGGTCTGGGTAATGCCAGCCAGCATCTGATTGGCTGCGCTCAGAATGGCCTGAGTCGTACGATAGGACTTGCGCAGCTTTTTGGTCTTGCCTGCCACATCAAGACCGACCCGTTTCCAGCTAAGACGACTCTTCAGAAAACCCTGATTAGGGTCGGCACACAGAAACAGTGTGCCCTCGGTTTTTTCCAGTGTGAGTTTGATCAACTGAAACCACGACGGCGCGAAGAACTGAGCCTCGTCCACCAGAATGTGCTGATAAGGGGCGAGCTTGTCTGGACGATTGGCCAGGCACAAATCACGGGGCAGAGCGCTCCATAACCGCAGGCCTGACTGTTTCAGCAACGCAGCGGTTACACGCTCGTACAGCGCCCAGACCTGTTGCCGTTCCTCTTTGCGCAACGCAAAGCCCTGACCTGCGCGTTCGACCTTCAGGTAATCAGCCTCATCGGCTACCACAGTGTCATTGATGAAGTTGAACTCATCGAGCAATAACGCGTTATCCGGCTTCAGGTCGGGGTGTTCAAGGGCTCTAAAATACTGGATGAGGCCTGTGACTTCCTTGTTGTAATCAGGCATTTTCGGGTTCGTTTTGAACAGTGTGCGCCACTGCTTTGAGATCCAGCCCAGTGCGGTGATGATGGTGAGATTCGCCGGGATCTCACCATGTACGCGTTGCAGGCGATGCTTGAGATCTTTGACCACGGGCACGTTATGAATAAGCATGAGCACGTGTTGATCGGGGTATTTTCTTGCGAGGATAAAAGCTCGGTTTGCAGCGATAAGTGTTTTGCCACTGCCCGCTACGCCATTTATCAGCCGCACAGAAAAATCACCTGCCAGTTCTGTCTGCTCGTCAGGAAGCTCCAGATCAAGCTTGCTCGCCCATTCCTGCTGAGTGTCCAGAAAATAGCGTGAGGTCCGGGCGCTATTGTCGCGGACGAACTGCCGGCGCGTGGTGCGGATCCCGGCTACTTCGGCCTCGGGAAAGTAATAGCCCATAATGGCTTGTCTGTCGTTCTGGGAAAGGGCTTTGAGCAGCTTCGGCAACTGCTCTGCACCGGACTCGATGAAGGTCTTCTTCGACATCAGCCATATGCCACGGCCTTCGCAATGCCGTGTCCACAAGGCTTTGCTCTGATCCGAATCGCACCCCCACATTACGACCAGCTTACGGAGGGCAGGGATATTCGCCCGAGCCTCAAACGCTGACAGTTTTTCCAGCATCTGACTGAAAACTGTCTGCTCTGCAGTCACAAATAGCTGGCCTGGATCCAGTGTGTCGAACGGGAGCTCGCAGATCATCAATGCCAGCCATTCCAGCTCGCCGCGTTGCAGGAAGAAGTCCGGGGACCAAGTGTCTTGTGCGATACATTTGCGAACGACGTAATCACCGTCGAGTTTCTTGAGCACCCGTTTGCACTGAAGCTGCGAGCCGCTGCTGCGTTGCCATTCAGGTATGAACAGGGTCATTGCGCAAACTCGACCTTGTGGCATTGGCTGATCAGCTGTCGGTATTGTTCGGCCCACACCTGCGCTGCTTCGCTTGCGCAGACAATTCCGTGCTTCAGCTGCGGGCCGATAATGATCAGCTTGGTCATGGCGCGAGTAATAGAAACGTTCAGCCGCTCGGGCTGGAAAAAGAACTCTCCAATGGCACTGATAAATGTCTCGTCGCCGCTGGCCAGGGACAGGATGACCAGCTCGCGCTCCTGGCCCTGCATGCGCTCGACGGTGTCAGCAACTATTGTGTCCGCGGCTGGACGACCGAACTGCTTTGCGAGCGCCTGGCGAATCGTCCGCCCCTGAGCGCGGTAAGGCGTCACGATGCCGATTTCGTGCAGCGGCAGACCCAGCCTGTGCGCTTCAATGCACAGTTGAACGACGCACTGTGCGTCTGCCGGGTTGCGGTTTCGAGCCTTTGAGTCCTGCGTTGCGATAAAAACAGCGCAGGCTTGCGGATCAAGCGCTTCGCTGACCGCCCCATCAGGACTGGCCCGCAATCGACGGTCTGTATTTCGACCTGCGGCCCGTAATTGCCCGTCGTAGTACATCTGGCTGGGCCATTCGGTCAGCCAGCGATTCATCCGGTAAGTTTCTTCCAGCATCACCGTATGATCAGTGTCTTGAGCTGTCAGACGTGCGAACACCGACATGGATTCCTTGGACAGAATCGAGCGTGAAAGCAGTACAGGAGGCAGCTGTTTCTGGTCGCCGATAAAAATGAATCGTTTGCCCTTGCGCATTGCCATCAGGGCGAGAGGCACGGTGATCTGACTGGCCTCATCGAAGATGACCGTATCGAAACTGTACCTGGACAACGAGCTGCATGTGGCGAAAGGCGTGGCACCTATCACATAACCCTGACCCGATTCAGGAAAGCCCTCCCAGTTGGCGGGGTCGGTTTTCAGGTCTACATGCTCGTCGAGGTCTTCACGGCGGCCGCCCACCTTGAGCGTCGGCACATTGCGCGCAGCTATCTTGCTCAAGGCATTGTTGATCGCCATATGAGTATGCGAAGTGACGAACACCCGTTCGCCCCTGGCAACCAGCAACTGAGCGATCAATGCCAGCGCTCGGGTCTTGCCGGTACCCGGTGGCCCTTGAATACAGGCAATCTGCTCCGCGCCCAAGGCAAGGCCAACGGCTTCAGCCTGTTTATCGTTGCAGCCTTCCTGGCGTGCGATCTGTTCGCCGTACTCGACGTCCGGGTCGTTGAAACCGATATCGGGCGCATCGCCGAGCAAAGGCAATATTGTATTGTGTCCCTGTGCGTCGATCTCGATGTCTTGCAAGGCCTGAATGTATTTCGGAGTCAGGTCCATACCATCAGGGTCTGCGTAACAGACACCTTCCTGATAGCTCTCCCAGATGAGCATCGCCCTGTCCGAGCTGAGCAGCCAGCGGTCGTCCTCTTCCTTCTCAAACTTCATGCCCTGACACAACAGCGGACCCTGAGCATTACCCAGATGCACGCGCAGCAAGTCCCCAGCACGAAAGCGTGACTCGTTTTCGCCCAGGTAGGCCCATATTTGCCCGGGTTTTTCGCTGCGCTCCAGCCGGGCGAAGCCCTGTGTCCAGCCTTGCAGCAGTTTCTCTGGCAGCGGGCGCTCCCATACCTCGTTCAGTTTCTGCAGGTTGGCAGCCTGCTCTGCATAAACGAACTCATACAGTTTTTGAATCAGCGGATGCTGTCCAGGCATGGCGGTGAAAATCCTTATCGACCGGGGCGTGGGCAGGCAGTGTTACATAATATGTGTGGCGGATGGGAGTCAGGCGCTGCACATCCCTTGCCGGTATCGAACCGCCTGGCAGAGGCGCCGGCGAAGCGCGGCCTGTCTTCACGATGATGCGGGCGAACCTGAACTTGATATGTTCCCAAGCCAGGGCGCTCCTCCAATCTCATCGGTGCAATATCGCCTGATGAATTTCCTGCAGCGGCATGATCCTCTGCGCAGCATTCAGTTTGATGGCTTCCTTGGGCATGCCGAATACGACGCAACTGGCTTCATCCTGAGCCACTGTCGAGCTTCCGGCATCAAGCATCTCCTTTAAACCGCGTGCGCCGTCGTCGCCCATGCCGGTCATGATGATGCCCGTAGCATTCTTGCCGGCGAATTTGGCCACCGAACGAAACAGCACGTCCACCGAAGGACGATGGCGGTTGACCAGCGGGCCGTCGATGACCTGGACGTGGTAGTAGGCGCCGCTGCGCGTGACCATCATGTGTTTGCCGCCGGGGGCGATCAACGCGAGGCCGGGCAGGATGCGGTCGTTGTTTCTGGCCTCGCGCACCTCGATCTGACTCAGACTGTTCAGGCGTTCGGCGAACGATGCGGTGAATTTTTCCGGCATGTGCTGGACGATGACCATGCCGGGACAGACGCGGGGCAGGGCCGTCAGCACCGCTTCCAGTGCCTGGGTGCCACCGGTCGAGGTGCCGATGGCCACAATGCGTTCAGTGGTATGCGCCATGGCATGGCCGTTGGCAGCAGGCAAAATGGCGTCTGCGGTGAGTTTGCTTGCCGGGGCCAGAACGGGCGGAGCCGTGCGCTTGCCAAGGTTTTTAACGTTGGAGTTCGCCGCTGCGCGGACTGCCGCTACCAGCTCGGCGGCTGAATCAATGAGGAAGTTCTTCAGGCCGGTGGTAGGTTTGGTGATGATTTCCACCGCCCCGGCAGACAGCGCCTGCAACGAAGTTTCTGCGCCTTTCTGGGTCAGCGACGAGCAGATCACCACTGGCGTCGGCCGTTCGCTCATGATCTTCTTGAGAAAGGTGATGCCGTCCATGCGGGGCATTTCCACGTCCAGCACGATGACGTCCGGCCATTCCTGAGCCAGCTTGGCCATGGCGAATATCGGGTCCGACGCCGCGCCCATGACATGAATATCGGGGGTGTCGTTGAGAATGGCCACGAGTACCTGGCGAACGACGGCCGAATCATCGACCAGCAATACGCTGATTTTTTTGTTTGGCATCTTTTTCGATTGCTTCCATTGGTTGGTGCCTGACCCATACGTTTCCGTTCCACAGGTCGAAGATGATGTTGCGATGACCGGTGCTGCCCAGGTCCTGAGCCATCAGCTTCAGGCGATGCCGGTCGGCCAGCTTCAGCGCCGCATTGATGTTGCGATCTGCGACGTTGTGCATCTGCTGGTCGTGGCGCTGCGCAGGAAACATCTCGCCGCCGCCAAACAGCTTGACCTGATATTCCTCCGGAAGCGTCCCGCTGGCCAGCGCATGGCTAATCAGCATCTCCATCGCTTCATCAGCGTATTTGCCGTCCAGTGGCTGACCCTTGCGAATACGTCCTGGCAGCATGAAGTGGCACATACCACCGATACGCCGCCACGGGTGCCAGAACGTGATTGCTACGCACGAGCCCAACAATGTGCGCAAGCGCGCAGGCCGGGTCTCGAAGACCACTTCGCCGGGAGCCAGGACTATTTCGGCCACGCCGACGGGCTTGATCATGGCTTGCGGTATATCGAAGGGGAGACAAGTTTCAGCGTGTCGTTTATGCCGTTGAGGCTTTCCGAATGACTGATGATGAAATACCCCCCGGACTTGAGGCGCGGTAATAAACGCGCCACGACTTTGCTCTTGGTTTCCTGATCGAAATAGATCATCACGTTGCGCAGAAAGATCACGTCGAACTCACCCAGATCGGGCAGGGTCTCGTTGAGGTTGACCTGCACGAAGCTGACCCGGCTGCGCAGCGATTTGTCGATCAGAAACGTGCCTTCCTTACGGCCAACGCCCTTCAGGCAATATTTGAACAACAACGGTTGGGGCAGGGTTTCGGTGCGTTCCATGGGGTAATGCCCACTGCGCGCCTTGCTCAGCACGCGGGTGCTGATGTCCGAGCCGATCACTTCCCAGGGCGTGGTGCCCAGTTGTTCCGCCAGCGTCATTGCCAGGCTGTAAGGCTCTTCGCCAGATGAACTGGCGGCGCTCCAGACCCTGAATACCTTGCCCGGCGCTACCTTGGGCAGCACCTGCTGGCGCAGAAAATCAAAATGCTTGGGTTCGCGAAAGAAGTACGTTTCGTTGGTGGTCAGCAGGTCCAGCGCCACTTGCAGCTCGCCGTTGCGCTGATCGTTCATGATCAGCTTGAAATACTCGCCATAGTTGTCCAGCTCGTAGTGCTTGAGACGCTTGAACAGACGGCCGACGACCAGCGCTTTCTTGGCCAGCGTCAGTTTGATGCCCGCAGCGCTGTACAACCAGGCCTGGAACTGGCCGAATTCGCGATCGGTGAGCGACGCTGTATCAGGCATGTGCAGGCCTCACGTCGCGTCGGCGTCGGAAGGCAGCGACTGACTTGCTTCGGCGAGGCTGGACATTTCATCGATAGACAACACCCGATCGACCTCAAGGACAATGACGAACTTGCCGTCGACCTTGGCCATGCCGCTGATGAAGTCGGCACGAATGCGCGCACCGAAGTTCGGTGGCGGTTCGATCTGCGAGGCCGGTATTTCCAGCACCGCCGAGACGTTATCGACCAGCAGGCCGATGTCCTGCGGCTGGCCGTCCTCGCTGCTGGCCTCGATGATGATGACGCACGAGCGCCGGGTGATGTCCGAGTTCTGTCGCCCGAAGCGCGCCGACAGATCAACCACGGGCACTACAGCGCCGCGCAGGTTGATCACCCCGCGCACGAAGGCGGGCATCATCGGCACCACCGTCAGGCTGCCGTATTCGATGATTTCCTTGATGCCCAGAATGCCGATGGCGAACATCTCGCCACCGAGCATGAAAGTCAGGTACTGCGCCTCTTCCTCGACCGCCGTGGCGGTCTGTCGAGTCGTGACCAATGAGCCCATGTCGTTCTCCCTGTGAATCGCTATCGAGGCCGGCAATCAGCAGCCAGTCATCAGAAACGAGTGAATTCCGATTCGTCCGGGGCGCCCGCCATGCTTTGCGCAAACGCCTTGCGCGGAGCCTGTTGCGGTGGGCGCGGGGGCTGGCGGTTCGGGCTGCTGCGGCCGTCGACAGGGCTGCCTTGTGCGACGGCCCTTGGCGATGCGTCGAGGGTGAAGAAGCTCATGGCCTGTTGCAGCTGTTCGGCCTGACTGCTCATCTCTTCAGCGGTGGCGGCCAGTTCTTCGCTGCTTGAAGCGTTCTGCTGGGTGACCTGATTGAGCTGGGTCATGGCGGTGTTGATTTGCGCCACACCGGCAGCCTGTTCCTCTGACGCCGCGCTGATTTCCTGCACAAGGTCTGACGTCTTGTTGATCGACGGCACCATTTCGTCCAGCAGCTTGCCAGCCTTTTCGGCCATTTCCACACTGCTTGACGACAGCTCGCCAATCTCCTGAGCCGCGACCTGGCTGTGTTCAGCGCAGCTTGCGCACCTCGGCGGCCACTACCGCGAAGCCCTTGCCATGTTCGCCCGCACGGGCTGCTTCGATGGCCGCGTTGAGGGCAAGCAGATTGGTCTGGTAAGCGATGTCGTCGATGATGCTGATGCGTTGGGCGATTTTCTTCATCGCCACGACGGTCTGCTGCACCGATTCGCCGCCGTCAGTCGCTTCCTTGGCAGCCTTGCTGGCCATGCCATCGGTGACTTTGGCGTTCTCGGTGTTCTGGTTGATGCTGGCGCTCATCTGCTCGACCGACGCGCTGGTCTCTTCGACGCTGGCCGCCTGTTCGCTGGTGGCCTGGCTCATTGATTGCGCAGTGGCGCTGACTTCTTCCGAAGCGCTGGCCAGGTTGTCGGCGGCGTTACGCACTTCGCCGATAATGTGTGACAGCTTGCCGACCATGTTGCGCATGGCGTTCAGCACCATACCGGTTTCGTCCTTGGAACCGTGCCCGATGTGGGCGTTCAGGTTGCCCTCGGCCAGTTGCTCGGCGGCAGTCGCTGCCTCTTTCAATGGGCGAGAAATAATCCGTGCAATGAACAGCGCCAGACCCAGACCGACCAGCAAGGCTGCAACCAGCACGGCAATGATCAAGATACGCGCGCTTTCGTACAGGCTCGTGCCTTTGTCGCCAGCGGCAGTCGCCCCGGCGTCATTGAGCTCGACCATCTTTTGCAACTGGTTGGTGACTTCGTCGAAGTGCAGTTTGGACTCGCCGCGCAGCAAGGCACGCGCTTCGGCCTCCTGGCCCTGCCGGGAGAGAGCGAACAGATTGTCGCTGACTTTCAGATAGGCGGACCAAGAGGTACTCACGGCACTGAACATCTGCCGGTCCTGATCGCTGACGATCAGCTTGTCGTAAGTGGCCAGCCGCGTTTCAAACTGTTTGCGCGCTTCTGCTGCTTCAAGCTTCATCTGCGCCTTTTCCTGGGCAGAGTCGGCGGCAATGTGGCGGTTTTCCTTCAGCCGGAAGTTGGCTGCGTAAAAGCGCATGCCCGACGCCGCGCGAATGGACGGCATCCAGTTTTACTTGATGTCCTGGGCGGCCTGGTTGACCTGGCCCAGCTGGATAATGGCAAAGACTCCCATGGCCGCGGTCAACGCCAGAACCACCAGGAACGAGGTAATCAGCTTGGTGGAAATCTTCAGATCGTAAAACCATTTCATTGAAGTAACTCCTTGGGAATTGCGAATCCGTCAGCGAGAGGTGGGCAATAGGGCTTGAGGTGCCTGGGTCGAGCGGGCTTCCATTTGGACGATCTGGTTGAGCAAGGCCGGTATGTCGAGAATCAACGCCACCGCACCGCTGCCCAGAATCGTCGAGCCGCTGATGCCGCGCAGTGCGCCGAACAGCTTGCCCAGCGGTTTGATAACGGTCTGGAACTCGCCGAGCAGGTCATCTACCACCAACCCGGCCTTGTGTTCGGCGTAGCGCACCACCACGTTCTGGCGCCGTGCAGCCGGGCCTTCATGATTGAAGTGATCACGTAGGTAGACCAGCGGCAACACTTCGCCACGCAGGTCGAGGTAGCCGCTGTCGCGGGTCAGGTGACGATTCTGTTCGTCCAGCTCGATGCACTCCTGAACCATGTCCAGCGGGATGACGTAAGTCGACTGATCGATACCGACCAGAAAACCGTTGATGATCGCCAGCGTCAGCGGTAGGCGGATGCGCACGATGGTGCCCTGACCGGGCTGGCTGTCCAGGTCCACAGTGCCGCGCAGCAAGGTGATATTGCGTTTCACCACATCCATGCCGACACCACGCCCTGACAGGTTGGTGACGGCCTCGGCGGTAGAAAAGCCGGGCTCGAAGATCAGATTGTAGATCTCCTGATCGGTGAGGCTCGCACCCGCTGCAACCAGCCCACGCTGCTGGGCCTTGTCGAGGATCCGCTCGCGGTTCAGGCCCGCACCGTCGTCGGCAATTTCAATGACGATGCTGCCGGAGTCGTGGTACGCATTAAGGCTCAAATGACCTTTTGCCGGCTTGCCTGCCGCGTGACGTGCTTCGGCGCTTTCGATGCCGTGGTCCATGGAATTGCGCAGCAGGTGCATGAGCGGGTCGCCGATCTTTTCGACAACGGTCTTGTCCAGCTCTGTTTCCGCACCGTTGATAATCAGATCGATGTCCTTGCCCAGCTCCTGGCTGACATCGCGTACTACGCGGCGGAAACGATTGAAGGTGTCGCCGATGGGGATCATGCGCAGGTGCAGCGCGCCATCCAGAATTTGCTCGACCAGCCCTGACACGGTCGAGCTGGCTTCCTGAAGCGGGTCGTTGTCGCACGAACGGGCCAGCAGGCTGGCCCCGGCGCTGGCAATGACCAGTTCGCCGACCAGGTTGATCAGCTCATCAAGCTTGTCGGCATTGACGCGCACATAACGGCCGTCCTTGTTTTTCTGCTCGCTGGCCGAAGAAGGGCGTTCTACAGCTGTTGCCGCAGCAGGCGTACGCGGCACGGCACGCTGGTCACCCAGCAGTTCGCCGCTGGCAACCGCTGGGCTGTGTTCGGTTTGCGAGACCAGCTCTGTGCCAGCAGGCTCGACGTGGTCTGCTGTCTCGCTCATCAAGGTGATTTCTACGGCGCAGTCTTCCCGCACGAAGTCGAACACTTCGTTGATCGCGGCATGGCCGGCAGACGAGCGAAAATCGATCTCGAAGCCCAGGTGGCAGGATCCCGGGTCCCACGCTTCCAGCGCCGGGATGCTGTCGGTGACGGTGGTGACCTGAACCATTTGCCCCAGGGTATTGAGGTAACGCAGGAACGATAGCGGGTCCATGCCGTTGCGAAACACATCCACGCCAAAGCGCAGCGAGATATGCCATAGCACTTCGGCAGGCTGTTCATCGATCACACTCGGCGCTCGCGCCTCGTCAGCAGGTTGGGCATTGCCTGGTGCCTGATAGACCTGTAACGCCTGACGCAGCGCCGCTTCGCGTTCCAGAGCGGGCGGCTGCAATGGCTGGCCACGGCTGGCTACTACATCGATCAATTCAAGCATGTGATCGCCGGACTTGAGCAACACCGCGATCAGCCCGGCGTCCACCGACACGCTGCCTTCACGCAGGCGGTCGAGCACGTCTTCAACGATGTGGGTAAAGCTGACGATAGGCGTCAGCCCGAATAGCCCGGCAGACCCCTTGATGGTGTGCGCTGCGCGGAACACTGCGCCAATCGCGTCCTGATCGCCGGGTTCGCTTTCGAGTTGCAGGAGGGATTCCTCCATGGCCTGCAAAAGCTCACGCGCTTCAACGATGAACGTCTGCTGTGCCTGATCGAGATTAATACTCACGATGACTTCCTTGATCGATCACTCGGCAATAATGCAAATGGACGCGCTACAGCACGACACCGGGATTACATAACTCGAAGGTTTCGGTGACTGCCTTGCTTTGCCCGGTCATGCGCAGCGAGGTCCCGGTCTTGCCGGCTTCGCGCTGGATGACTGCCAGCAATTGCAGGCCGGCACCGTCCATCTCGGTAACTTGCGACAAGTCGACTTCCACTCGCGCCGCACCAGTGATCTGTGGCAGCAAACGGGCGGCGAGTTCGGTCACGGTGTAGATCGTCAGTTCGCCGTCGATCTGCACGCGGGTGGCGTCAGCCTGATTGTCGTCTGGGGTTGGCATGCTGGCCTCCATGGCCCTTGATCTCAGGGCAGGATCAGCTTGGAAACCGCTGCGAGCATTTGCGCTGGCTGGAACGGTTTGACGACCCACGCCTTGGCACCTGCCGCCTGACCTTCAGCCTTTTTCGATTCCTGGGACTCGGTGGTCAGCATGATGATCGGCGTGAACTTGTAACTGGCCAGCTTCTTCACTTCCTTGACGAACGTGATGCCATCCATGTTTGGCATGTTCACGTCGCTGATGATCAGGTGCACTTTCTGCCCGGTCAGCTTGCCCAGTGCATCTTTGCCATCGCAGGCCTCGATAACGTCGTATCCGGCACTTTTCAGCGCGATGCCGACAACCTGCCGGACACTGCTTGAATCGTCGACCACCAATACACTCTTAGGCATGATCTACTCCTAGAAAAACGTGATTTCCTGCGAATTCTGCTGTGCTGCCGATTCGCCGCGGTGAGTGCGGCGTTGCTCGTCGGTCGCGTAGGTGGACTCCATGCGCGCCAGCCATTGCCGGGCGTCGATGGCGACGGCCTCATCGGGAGACTGGCTGGCTTGCAACAGATGCGCGTGCAAAGAGTCGATGTTGTCGCGTACGTGAGCGAGAATCTGGCTGACCCGGTCCTGAAACTGCAGGTTCACAAGGACTTCGGTCATTTCGTCGCGAATACCGTAGCTTTCCTGCTTGAGCAGGTCGGCGGATTCGGCCAGGCGACCGGTAATGCTCTGGAAACGCTCCAGGACGTTCTGGATGCTTTGCTCGGAAGCTGCCACCGAATGGCTGTCCTGATCAGCACCGCTGGAGGCGGCCTGCACCAGTTGCGTGATGGCATTGTTGATGATGTCGACCTTGGCCGACATCTGCTGACCGGTTTCGCTGGACTTGCTCGACAGGCTGCGCACCGCGTCGGCGACCACGGCAAAACCACGGCCGGCTTCACCTGCGCGCGCCGCTTCAATCGCGGCGTTAAGGGCCAGCAGGTTGGTCTGTGCAGCAATCGCTGCGACGTCCGCGGCCATGGTGCGCAACTCGCCTGTGTAGGCGGTCAGGCTGCGAACCTGAGAGAGCGTCTGGTCGCGGCTGGCTTGGGTGGCTTTAAGGGAGTCAATCACCTGGCTCAGCTCGCTGTCACTCTGGGACAGGACTTTCAGAGCGCCATCGGCATTCTGACCGTCCAGCTCACCGGCAGCGTGTTGCGAGGCCTGCACGGTTTCCTGCAGGCGTTCGGAAATTCCCATGAAGCGGCTGCTCAGCTCGACAATGGCGTTTTCGGTTTGCTGGCGCGAGCTTTCGACCTGCTTGGCCCAGATCGGCATGGCACCGAGAAAGACTTCGTTGAGCTGGGCATGGGAGGCCATGGCGCTGGTTTGAGCGTTATGTGCCTGGTGATGGTCCAGAGCTTGAGCAACAGCCCGATGCACGTCGTTCTGTTGGGTGCGGGCAGCCAGTGCACAGGCACCCAGACCGATAGCGAGCAGTGCTGCGCAAGCGACCAGATTGGTCGTACTCGTCCCGGATTGCGTGAGGATCCAGGCAGCGGCAGGTATGACGGGAATCAGAGAAAACCAGATGAAACGTGGACGGTTTTGCGCAGGATTACTGCTGGAATGATTCGACATCATGGGTTCGATCCCTGAACAGTGCAGCGTTGTACACGACTCAATGGTTATCTGCGCGGTGCAGACGAACTTGATATCTGTACGAGCGCCTTCCGTCCGATCGCATCGCGCAGAGCCCGGTCAGATTAAAAATAGCGGGTATTCAGGGCACTGCAAGTCAGTGTAGAGCGAGATGCACTCAAGAGCGTCCAGAGCGGCATGACGATAGTGTTCTCCCCGCACGCCTCTCGTTCCTCACGCTCCAGCGTGGGAATGAATTTCATGACGCTCTGCGTCGCAAGTTCTGCGCCGCACAGGTCACTTCTCAAGAGAGGACGCAGAGCGTCCAGAAGGGCATGCCCACGCGAAGCATGGGCACGATGGTGTGTTCCCGCACGCCTCTCGGCTGGCGGGCCTTAGTGCAGCTTCATCCGTGGCTCGGTGCCTTTGCCGATCTTGCTGCCCAGCATCAGCATCAGGGTGCGGAAGGTGCCGTACAGCGCCATCTGGTGCATGCGATACAGCGACACATAGAACATCCGCGCCAGCCAGCCTTCAAGCATTACGCTGCCCATCAGGTTACCCATCAGATTGCCGACTGCCGAGAAGCTCGACAGCGAGATCAGCGATCCGTAGTCCTTGTAGGTGTACTCCGGCAAGGTCTTGCCTTCGATCCGCAGGCGCAGCGATTTTGCCAGCAACGACGCCTGCTGATGAGCAGCCTGAGCGCGTGGCGGGACGTTGCGGTCGGTGCCTTTTTGCGGGCAGGCGGCGCAGTCACCGAAGGCGAAAATATTCTCGTCACGGGTGGTTTGCAGCGTCGGCAGCACTTGCAACTGATTGATCCGGTTGCTCTCCAGCCCATCCAGCTCATGCAGAAACGCCGGGGCACGAATACCTGCCGCCCAGACTTTCAAACTGGCCGGAATGACCTGCCCGCTGGCCGTGATCAAGCCGTCGGCGATCACTTCGCTCACCGCGGCATTGGTCAGCACCGTCACGCCAAGTTTTTCCAGTGTCTTGTGCACAGGCGCGCCGATACGCTCTGGCAATGCGGGCAGCACCCTAGGCCCGGCTTCGATCACGGTAATGCGCAGGTTTTCCGGCTTGATCTGGCCCAGCCCGTAAGCCGCCAGCTCGTGCGCCGCGTTGTGCAGTTCTGCCGCCAGTTCAACACCAGTCGCACCTGCGCCAACGATGGCCACGGTGATTTCCTGAGCACTGTCAGCCTGACCGGCGTGGGCGCGCAGGTAGTGGTTGAGCAGTTGCTGGTGGAAACGCTCGGCCTGTTTGCGGCTGTCGAGAAACAGGCAATGTTCCGCCGCGCCCGTGGTGCCGAAGTCGTTGGTGGTGCTGCCCACGGCGATGACCAGCGAGTCGTAACCCAGGCTGCGTGCCGGAACCAGTTCGGCACCGTTTTCATCCAGCGTCTCGGCCAGGTGAATCTGGCGACTGGCGCGATCCAGCCCGGTCATGCGCCCGAGCTGAAACTGAAAGTTGTTCCACTTGGCCTGAGCCACGTAGTTCAGCTCGTCTTCATACGAGTTGAGAGAACCCGCCGCGACCTCGTGCAACAGCGGTTTCCAGATATGCGTCAGGTTGGCGTCGACCAGCGTGACATTGGCCGTGCCTTTCTTGCCCAGGGTTTTACCCAGGCTGGTCGCCAGCTCCAGACCGCCAGCGCCGCCGCCAACGATAACAATACGATGCGTCATAAGGATTACTCGGAAGGTTTAAGGAATTCGCGGGGAGCCTGATCTTCGCGAGCGCAAGGCAGCTCATAGCGTCAGAAGGCTCGATAAATGGGTTCATCACGGCAACACCGGGATCAGGAGCGACCTGCGCTCGACTGGATGCCGGTTTGCCTGAAGGTACTCTTCGACACACCTTTGCGGTTCCGGGTTCAGGTGGCTGCTCAATTTATGCGTTGTCTCAAGCGTGCTGACGGGCAGGGGGCCAGGGATCAGTGATTTCCAGCGGCTCGGCCTGCAACACATCGTCCAGGCGGATGATGCCGCTTTGTAACACTCGCGCAGTGATTCCGCCATGCCCACGCACCGCCTGAAAGGTTCCGCGACCAAGGCGCTGTTCCAGCCGCGCACAAGGCTGGCACCAGCCCGTGGTTTCAAAAATCGCCTGGCCGATGCGAAAGCGTCGGTTTTTCAGGCTGAACAGATTGATGCGGCTGATCACCAGATTACGCCGCAAGTCCTGCGGCACGATGGGGTTATCCGCAGAGCGGTTCAGCAATGAGCCGACCACCGCCAGATGCTCCCACTGGATCAACGTCACCTGCCGTGCATTGCGCGGGCCAGGTCGCGAATGATCGCCGGTCAGCCCCGCTTCGCGCCGCGCTTCCACCGCGTCCAGTTCGATCATCTCGACCCGCGACTCCGGACGCACACCAATCCAGCGCACACGGCCTTGTTGAGGCACATCGGCCAGCAGTTCCTGCAAGGGGCTCATAAGCTGATTCCAACATCGAAAACGACACTGCGGCCCAGGTTGGTACGCAAAAAGTCCGGAGCGCCCGGATGCGCGAACAATACCCGAGCAAAGGTCGGCCCCACCAGCGACAACGAACGCCAGCCCTGACGCAGGTACTCGGTCGGTGGCGGAAAGTGGCTGTTGAGGTCCAGCACCTCGCGCTTGAGGCTGGCGAAGGCGATGATATCCAGCCCGCCCAGGTCAATGCCGCGTTCGCGATAATTGGTGGATTTCTTGCGCAGGGTAGGGGCGAGTCGGTGCAGCAGTTCAGAGGCAGGAATCCGTTTAGGCTTGGCTTCCCGACGTACCAGTTGGCTCAACGAAAAAGCGCTACGTCGTCGCGCCAGCTCCTCGCGCCACTCATCATTGAGACGACGGCCCTCATCGAGCACAAAAAACACCTCGAAACGCCCGTCACGAAACAGCACATCCGGCGGCTCCTGAGTGGCCGGCGTGAAGTCCTCATTGCGATGCGCAATGTTCAGCCCCTGCAACAGGCGCTGACAAACCCAACGCTCACGCTCCCACTTCCGCGCATTGGAAAGAAAGGCGTTGGCTTGTTCGGCCTGGATCGTCAACAGGCGTAGGTAGTCTGAGTCATCCATAGGGCCAAGCTTAGGCATCCTCTGAAAAAGCCCATTTTTTTGGAGAG
>NZ_LJQT01000251.1:0-6644 GCF_001400515.1 Pseudomonas meliae
AAAAAACTGATACTCCCTTGGCGGCAATTGGACACACGCCCAAGCTGATTTCCCCGCAGTTCGTCAAGCCCTTCGTCAAGGGCAACAAAAACGACTTTGTCGACGCTGAGGCGATTTGCGAAGCCGCTTCTCGTCCTTCGATGCGTTTCGTTACGCCCAAGACTGAATCCCAGCAAACCCTTTCTGTACTCCATCGGATGCGCGAATCGTTGGTGCGTGATCGCACCAGAACCGCTAATCAGATGCACGGTTTTCTATTGGAATTTGGCGTCAGCCTGCCCAGAGGTTTGGCCATCATGAAGCGTCTGGCGGTTGTTTTGGCTGAGCATGAACTTCCCGTTCGTCTGACGGTGCTGCTGCAGCGTTTGCACAATCACCTCATCTATCTGGATGAGCAAATCAGGCAATGGATAAAGAGCTGGCATGCCAAGTGGCCGATGATGATCTGGGTAGCCGTTTGCTGAGCATTCCATGTGTAGGCCCGATCACCGCCAGCCTGCTAGCTGTGGAGATGGGCGATGGTAAGCAGTATCGATGCAGCCGGGACTTTGCCGCATCAGTGGGATTGGTACCCAAGCAATACAGCACCGGCGGCAAGGCCAACTTACTGGGGATCAGTAAACGCGGCGACAAGCACCTTCGACAGTTGCTCGTGCAATGTTCCAGGGTCTACATGCAGAGACTCGATCACCAGAAAGGAGCCTTGGCCGACTGGGTTCGTTCATTGCTGAGTCGACGCCACTCCAATGTTGTGGCCTGTGCCTTGGCTAACAAGCTGGCGCGAATCGCTTGGGCGATAGCCGCGCACCATACGCAGTACGAAGCAGGACCAGGCGCCTGATTCGGCAGTTGTTGCTGTACCACGATTTACCTTTCAGGTTTTGCGATAGCTGAATAGTGGATGACGTAAACGGCCTATCAGCCTGACGAAGAACCTGTTTTAAAAATTGGCTCAGCAAGAAGCCGTTAGCCTTTTTCCCGCTCAAGGCGAGCAATTCGGGCTTCCAGCTCTTGGATTTTCTGCTGCTCCGGGGTCAGCGCCTTGCTCTGCGGGGTGACGCCCGTGCGTTCTTGCTGCACCTGGTCGACGACCCATCGGCGCAAAGCAGACTCTCCGACACCAAGCGAGCGAGAGGCCTCAATGTGGCTATAGTCTTGATCGAGCACGAGGCCTACGGCCTCACGTTTGAATTCAGCGGAAAAGGTACGGCGTTGTTTGGTCATCAGACACCTCTGTCTGGCGAGCATTCTCGCCTAAATGGGTGTCCGGTTTCATTAGACCACTACACACAGCTTATGGAGTGGTTAATCCCATGGCGCCGCCCTTCATTGCGATAATGTTTAAGGATAGGGATGCGGCCGTAAAAATATTTGAGCGGTGGCGAGAGCGATTCGGGACAGTAGACAAGGAGGAGGAAATCCACGTAGGCATTGTTCGCCGGTTTTCCATCGAGCATCCGACGCATTACGGAATGGTCATCACCTCAAAGATCCCGAGGGATCAAGGGGATCTACAAGTTGCGATGCTGGCGTCGCGCTCCCTGACCATGGAACCTGCTGATGACGTCAACCTCACAAGGTTTTTGGACGACTACAAGAAGGCTGGTGCTTATCTCTTAATGCCAGTTGTAATGGTGCCTGGGCAACCACCGCAATTCATCGACGGAATCTATCTGCTTAAGAGATCGTTGCAGGTGAAGGACGCTTCCGATGTTGGCCCAAATGACCTAGAAAACATGTTTCTTCAGCCTCGGGGATTTGGGCACAAGCACACATGACCTGTAAGGGTTTATCTCTGTCAGCCGCCCCTACATGGTAAGGGGCCGGTGAACACACCTTCCGAACCCCAGCATTATGGGCGATGTTGTCCGTCTATTTTTAAGCGGACTCGATCACCCTTATCGCCAGGATTTCCATGCGCCAACGAAGCTCTTACCCGAAGCCCTTCAAAGCCCAGGTCGTGCAGGAATGCCTGCAACATGGAGCCTCACTTTCCAGCGTCGCCATCAGCCATGGCATCAACGCCAACGTTATCCGCAAGTGGCTGCCGCTATACCGCGACAAGGTGGTCGCTCCACTTCCGGCATTCGTACCATTGCACCCCCATGCCCAATCGGCCCGCTGATGAGGCGGTGGTTATTGCATTGCCGCTGGGCGGCCAAGCCATCACGGTCAAATGGCCCATCTCCGACCCGGAAGGCTGCGCCCGCTTTATCCGCAGCCTCTCCCAATGATTCGCATCGACGCCATCTGGCTCGCCACTGAGCCTATGGACATGCGCGCTGGCACCGAAACTGCCCTTGCCCGTGTGATCGCGGTGTTCGGTGCGGCGAAGCCGCACTGCGCTTATCTGTTCGCCAACCGCCGCGCCAATCGGATGAAAGTACTCGTGCACGACGGCGTGGGTATCTGGCTGGCCGCACGCCGCCTGAACCAGGGTAAATTCCATTGGCCTGGCACGTATCGAGGCCACGAAGTTGAACTCGACGCAGAGCAACTTCAGGCGCTGGTTGTGGGCCTGCCTTGGCAGCGGGTGGGTGCTAACGGCGTAATTACGTTGCTCTGAATCGGGTCTTTTAGCTGTGTCGGGTGGGCGGCTTTGGTAAAATCCACGGCATGACTTCCACGCCCAATCTCGACCAAATGACGCCCGATCAACTGCGCGCACTCGCTGCGCAGTTGCTGTCGAAGGTCGACACCATGGGCCGAAAGATCCATCGTGACGAGACGATCATCGAGCAGCTCTCTCACGAAATCGCGATCCTTAAACGCCACAAGTTTGCCAAGCGCAGTGAGCAGATCAGTCCGGCGCAAGGCAGCTTGCTGGATGACTTGCTCAACACCGACCTCGAAGCCATCGACGCGGAGTTGAAAGCACTCCGTCCCGCTCCGGCACCGGACGAGCCACGCCAACAACCCAAGCGTGCAGCGTTGCCACCGCAGTTTCCTCGTACCGTCATTCATCATGAGCCGGAGAGCACCGAATGTGCTTGCGGCTGCCAACTTCAGCGCATTGGCGAAGACGTCAGCGAGAAGCTGGATTACACGCCCGGCGTGTTCACGGTTGAGCAACATGTACGTGGCAAGTGGGCCTGCCGTCAGTGCGAAACACTGATCCAGGCACCGGTACCGGCACAGGTGATCGATAAGGGTATTCCCACCGCCGGCTTGTTGGCCCACGTAATGCTGGCCAAGTTCG
This sequence comes from Pseudomonas meliae, assembly GCF_001400515.1. Lineage (NCBI taxonomy): Bacteria > Pseudomonadati > Pseudomonadota > Gammaproteobacteria > Pseudomonadales > Pseudomonadaceae > Pseudomonas > Pseudomonas meliae. The sequence goes on from NZ_LJQT01000251.1 coordinate 3,200, forward strand.
CCGACCATCTTCCGCTGTACCGGCAGGAAAAAATCTTCGGCCGTGCGGGACTGGCGATCCCACGTTCGACGCTGGCTCAGTGGGTCGGTCAAACCGGCGTACAACTGCAACCGCTGGTAGATGCACTGCGCGAAGCCGTGCTGGCTCAGCAAGTCGTCCATGCTGACGAAACACCGGTGCAGATGCTGGCACCGGGCGAAAAGAAAACCCATCGAGCATACGTCTGGGCCTACTGCACGACACCGTTCTCGGCACTGAAAGCGGTGGTCTACGACTTCAGCCCCAGCCGTGCCGGCGAACATGCGCGTAACTTCCTGGGCACTTGGAACGGCAAGCTGGTGTGCGATGACTTCGCAGGCTACAAAGCTGGCTTCGAGCAGGGCATCACCGAAATCGGCTGCATGGCACATGCCCGGCGCAAGTTCTTCGACCTGCATGTGACGAACAAAAGCCAGTTGGCGGAGCAGGCGCTGCACTCCATCGGCGGGCTGTACGAAGTCGAACGGCAGGCCAAGGATATGAGCGATGAAGATCGCTGGCGATTACGCCAAGAAATGGCAGTGCCCATCGCTGAAAAGTTGCATGAGTGGATGCTGGCTCAGCGCGCACTTGTGCCCGAAGGGTCGGCCACGGCCAGGGCACTGGATTACAACCTGAAACGCTGGGTAGCGCTGACGCGCTACCTAGATGATGGGGCTGTGCCCATCGATAACAACCCGGTGGAGAACACGATCCGGCCATGGGCGCTTGGGCGCTCCAATTGGTTGTTCGCCGGGTCTCTGCGCAGTGGCAAACGAGCGGCAGCGATCATGAGTTTGATCCAGTCGGCGCGGTTGAATGGGCATGATCCGTATGCTTTTCTGAAGGATGTTTTCACGCGGCTGCCGACACAGCGGGCGAGTGAAGTCGACCAGTTGCTACCGCATAACTGGCAGCCACCTAGACTGGGTTAACTCACTAACCTAAGGACATAGAATGCTCATTGTTTTCAGCGGTCTTCCCGGTACCGGAAAAACGACTATTGCATGCGACCTTGCCGCCAGAACAAGTGCCTTGTATCTGCGGATCGACACGATTGAGCAGGCTATTCGAGACTCCGGTGCTCTTGCACAAGACGTAGGACGGAGCGGATACATGGTCGCCAATGAGCTTGCTCTGAGCAATCTTCGTTTTGGAAGCACGGTCATAGTTGACTGTGTTAATCCAGTATTCGAAAGCCGAAAGGCATGGAGCGAAATCGCCACACGATCTGGTGCTCCATTAGTGAACGTCCAAGTGATCTGCTCTGATAAACATGAACACCAGCGTCGGGTAGAAACCAGAAAGATCGATATTCTTGGGCTGACTCCACCAACCTGGCAGTCAGTACTGGATCATGAGTACGAGGCGTGGGAAGACGCTCCGTTTAAGATAGACACAGCTTTGACGTCTCCTGCGCAGGCGGTGGCGATGATCACCGAACGGTTTTTATCCAAGGAGTAGCCCCAGCCTCAGGCCTGAGGTTGCAAGGTGTGATTAGCAGACGCTTACCCTACATGGGCGGCTCAAACGTGCCGACCAATTCCGATGTATCGAGATCAACTGCAGCGCAAATGACTTTTCAATTGGAATGGAATTCAAAGAAAGTGAGAACGAGCTAGCACCAGTTTCGGAAATCGACCAAAACAACCATGGTTCCTTGGTGGATCTCTCGATAATGAACGTGCAGAGAAGTGGGGACCAAAGTGGGGACTAGCGACAAGGATAATCGAAAAAGCTAACACCAAGTCTCGCTAACCACTTGATAATTATGGTGTCCCAGGGCAGGTTCGAACTGCCAACCTTCCCCTTAGGAGGGGGATGCTCTATCCAATTGAGCTACTGAGACACTGCGTGCCAGCACACCGATCGGTGCCAGCGAGGACGGCGTGCATCTTAGCGGCATGTGCCGCTTTTGTCATGTCGTCATTGCCCTTCAAAGCTGTAGCCGATGTCGCCCCGAAACGCGGCTGAATAAACCGATCATGCAATTTGCAATCCCCCAAAAAGCCATCATTGCAAAACGCACTGCACCCGACTTTTTTTAATTAATATGTCATTGATTTAAAAAGAATTTTTATCATTTTCTGATTGGCATGCAGACTGCATTATCAGTATCAGTGAACACATCTCCTCCCAAACGGTCGGGCACAGGTACTGGAAAATGAACAAGACTCTCTCAGTGTTGAATGCGGCAGCTCTGGTGGCTCTGGTGGCATTTCATTTTCATGACTCCGGCGCCAGTGACACGCAGGTCACCGCACCTGCTCCTGTTCATCACCAGATCAGCCATGCGCCTCAGTTGGCTATCATGACTGACCGCATTGCTAGCGCAGCGGTATTGGCCAATGACGATGATGATTCACTCCAGATGCCACGCGCCGAGCAGCGCTGGATTTTCTGAGAACGCTTGAACCAGCCATTTATAGAGAGAGTAGCCATGTCAAAATCCGCGTTGTCATTTCTGGTCCTGGCGATTATGGCTGTGATCATTGACCTGTTGCTTCCTGTCCATGCGCACACCCTGAGCATCGCTGCCAACACCGCTGCAGGCGTGTTCGCCAGTCTTTTCGTAGTAGCGCTTTTTCTCGGCCGTCGTATCAAATTCGACCCGGTGCTTCGCTAATCTAAAAGGCATAGCACCAAAAGCTCACAACCCTCTCGCTCGACCCGCTCATCGCGCCGAGCACTGCGCTCATATCCTCCAAATCCTGCTTTCACCCCGCCCTCGCAACCCTTGGTCGGGTAGCTTCGTTTGCGCTGAATTCCGACCTACTCTCAGAGTCAAATGGCCATGATGGCAAAAAGAAGCTCAGTGACGTGCCCGGTTATTCAGGGGCAAATGCGAGGACTTTGCAAATTTGCTCGCATTTCTGATAATTGGTGCTGGCCAAACGCCGCCACCTGAGTCAATATTTGTCACAGAATTGACGCCAAGGATTCGACGTATTACGGCATGATGTCGGCCCCTTGGAACCCCGGTTGAACATTTGGCCAAAATGACTGTCTCACGATGACAATCTTGCGGCCACTTGCTAGAACCGCTTCCCCTGAACTAACCGGTTAAATATATGAGCCCTATGAAACAGGCTACTTATTCCAGCCGCACGGCTGACAAGTTCGTCGTTCGCCTACCAGACGGCATGCGTAATCGCGTGCAAGAGGTAGCCAAAAATCATCACCGCAGCATGAACTCGGAAATCATTGCTCGTCTCGAACAAAGCCTGATTCAGGAAGGCGCACTTGGTGATGAACCAAGCCTGCGTCTTGACAGTCCTGAGCTGTCCTTGCACGAACGCGAGCTGCTGCAACGTTTTCGTCAGCTTTCACATCGTCAACAGAATGCACTTGTTTCGCTGATTGCTCATGACACGGAACTCGCTTCCGAAGAGTCCTGAGACTTGGTGTAACAGACAAAGGCCAGCGA
>NZ_LJQT01000251.1:6717-9059 GCF_001400515.1 Pseudomonas meliae
AAAAACCCGCCTGATCATGGCGGTTTTTTTATTTTAAGAGCCTATCTTGAAACAGAAAGCTTAGAGCAGAAAGATCGTCGCCAACCCCAGGAAGATGAAGAAACCGCCGCTGTCGGTCATCGCCGTAATCATGACGCTTGCTCCCATGGCAGGGTCTCGCCCCAGGCGCGCCAGCGCCATAGGGATGGAAACGCCCATCAGCGCCGCCAGCAGCAGATTGAGCGTCATGGCTGCGGTCATGACCACGCCTAGCGACCAACTGCCATACAGCATGTAGGCAACCACGCCGATCACCCCGCCCCAGAGCAAACCGTTGATCAAGCCGACAGCCAGTTCCTTGCGCAGCAAGCGGGCGGTATTACCGGTATTGACCTGATCCAGCGCCATCGCGCGAACAATCATGGTGATGGTCTGATTACCGGAGTTGCCACCAATCCCGGCCACGATAGGCATCAGCGCAGCGAGCGCCACCAGCTTCTCGATGGAGCCTTCGAACAGGCCGATCACGCGCGAAGCCAGGAAGGCCGTCACCAGATTGACTGCCAGCCAGGCCCAACGGTTGCGCAGGGAACGCCATACCGAAGCGAAAATATCTTCTTCTTCGCGCAGACCCGCCATGTTAAGAACTTCGCTTTCGCTCTCTTCACGAATCAGGTCGACCATTTCATCGATGGTCAGACGGCCGATCAGCTTGCCGTTCTTGTCCACCACCGGCGTAGAGATAAGGTCGTAACGCTCGAAGGCCTGCGCCGCATCGTAGGCATCGTCTTCCGGGTGAAAGCTGACCGGATCGTTGGCCATGACTTCGCCAACCTGCTTCTCCGGATCATTGACCAGCAGGCGCTTGATCGGCAGCACACCCTTGAGCACGCCTTCGGAGTCGACCACAAACAGTTTGTCGGTGTGGCCCGGCAGCTCTTTCAACCTGCGCAGGTAGCGCAGCACCACTTCAAGGCTGACATCCTCACGGATCGTCACCATCTCGAAGTCCATCAGCGCACCGACCTGATCCTCGTCATAGGACAAAGCCGAACGGACGCGCTCACGCTGTTGTGAATCCAGTGCCTCCATAAGCTCGTGAACGACATCACGGGGCAACTCGGGAGCAAGGTCAGCCAGTTCGTCGGCGTCCATGTCCCGTGCCGCCGCGAGCAACTCGTGATCATCCATGTCGGCGATCAGGGTTTCACGAACGGAATCGGATACTTCAAGAAGAATGTCGCCGTCACGCTCAGCCTTGACCAGCTGCCATACGGTCAGACGATCTTCCAGAGGCAGGGCTTCGAGGATATAAGCGACGTCGGCAGAGTGAAGGTCTTCGAGCTTGCGTTGCAACTCGACGAGGTTCTGCCGGTGAACCAGGTTTTCTACACGGTCCTGATGCTGACCTTCCTGACGATGGGTCAGGTCTTCAACAATACGCTGGCGCTGCAGCAGATCGACAACCTGAGCCAGGCGATCCTGCAAGCTTTCCTGCGTTTTTTTTACTTCTCTTTCGGTCATAGGCGAACTCCACTCCCAGCAGCGGAGCACGCCGGGAGATCAATCAGTTAATTCATGATTGTTGAAAAACATTATTGAGTAACGACTGGGTAAGTCCATGGAGGTGTTCCACAAGCCCCGGCGGAGCTGACGGGCGCAATGATACACCGCTTTTAGAGAAGCGCATGCGAGAAATTCGGCCTATAACAACCGTTTGCAGCACAAACCTGTAAAACTCTGTGAGCTGGCCCGGCCTCAACGTCACATTCAGCCAAGAAAACCTGCTCGCCGCCTCCAGAGGCTGCGGCTAGGCTTGCACGACACCCTGTCATGGAGGACTTGAGCATGCGCACAGCCGTTCATCTATCCCTGTGGAGCGCTCTACTCTGCGCTCCTGCACCCGCGACCGCCAGCACTGTTCATCGCTGCGAAGACGCTTCCGGAAAAATCATGTTCACCACTCTCGGCTGTCCCGAAGGCCACAGCACCAGCATGCAAAGGGCCTTCAATGCGCCACCGGGAACCAACATCGATCTACTCCCGCCCGCAAACCTTTCAGCGCCAACACGCAGGAAGCCCGCGAGCCAGGAACTGGTCGTGGTCGGCACGCGCGATGATGGTTGCGGCAACCGCCTGAGCGCCGAACAGCGTCGGGCAGCTATCATCAACCAGCGCACCCCTCCCGGCATGACGCAGCGTGATGTCGAGAGCCTGCTGGGGCGTCCGGACAAAATCACCAACCGCAACGGGGAATTGCATTACGTGTACAACCAGAAAAAAGGCCGCAGCAATAAAGTGACATTTGACGAGAATGGATGCGTTAAAGGAAAACGCTAAAAAGCAAAAAGCCCACATCTTTC
>NZ_LJQT01000251.1:9068-32158 GCF_001400515.1 Pseudomonas meliae
CGATGTGGGCTTTTCGTTATATGGTGCACTCGACAGGATTCGAACCTGTGACCGCTCGGTTCGTAGCCGAGTACTCTATCCAGCTGAGCTACGAGTGCATATATTGGTGCCGCGCATTATAGGTCGTAAAATTGTTTAGTCAAGCACTTTTTCTAGTAAATTCAACAACTTACCGATCAAGCCCAATCTTACGCACTACATAAATAATGGCGGAGAACGGGGGATTCGAACCCCCGACACCCTTTTGAGGTGTACTCCCTTAGCAGGGGAGCGCCTTCGGCCACTCGGCCAGCTCTCCGCAACACGGGGCGTATAATAACCACCCTTTTCCCCGTTTGCAAACCAAAAATTCAATAAAAATTAATGGCTTGGTTCTTCGTCCTTCTCTTTCTTGATGCGAAGGTAAATCTCTTCACGGTGGACAGCGACTTCCTTGGGCGCATTGACACCAATACGCACCTGATTACCCTTCACTCCGAGCACGGTCACGGTAATCTCACCGTCACCAATGATCAGGCTTTCCGCGCACCGACGAGTCAGAATCAGCATACTTTTCTCCTTACGCCTTTATTCAGGGACAACAGTCTGCAAACCAGTAGGCATCGACCTGTAGCACAAGGCCACAACCCTTACCTGTGTATCGACTAACGCAAAGAAAACCACAGCCTTTCTGCGCAGCACCCGAAAGACGCGGTCAGACCGCGCCCTTCGACGACAGGGTCACTCACCCTGCCGCGGAGCATCCAGCTCAAAAGCTGTGTGCAACGCGCGCACAGCCAACTCCAGATACTTCTCTTCGATGACCACGGAAACCTTGATTTCCGACGTGGAGATCATCTGTATATTGATACTCTCCTTGGCCAATGCTTCAAACATACGGCTGGCAACGCCTGCGTGCGAGCGCATGCCGACGCCGACAATGGACACCTTGGCGATCTTGGTATCGCCGGACACTTCACGAGCGCTGATCTCACGCGCGGTAGTCTCAAGCACCTGCAAGGCCGCCTGATAGTCGTTGCGATGGATCGTGAAGGTGAAATCGGTGGTGTTATCGTGCGAGACATTCTGCACGATCATGTCGACTTCGATATTGGCCGCGCTGATCGGGCCGAGAATCTTGAACGCTACGCCGGGGGTGTCTGGCACACCACGGATGGTCAGCTTGGCTTCATCGCGGTTGAAGGCGATGCCGGAAATGATCGGCTGTTCCATGGATTCCTCTTCATCGATTGTAATGAGGGTGCCCGGCCCCTCTTTGAAGCTGTGCAAAACGCGCAGCGGGACGTTGTATTTGCCGGCGAACTCGACCGCTCGGATCTGCAACACCTTGGACCCGAGGCTGGCCATTTCCAGCATCTCTTCGAAGGTGATCTTGTCGAGGCGCTGAGCCTGCGACACGACACGCGGGTCGGTGGTGTACACACCATCGACGTCAGTGTAGATCTGGCACTCGTCAGCTTTCAGCGCTGCGGCCAGTGCGACACCGGTGGTGTCAGAGCCGCCACGGCCGAGAGTCGTGATATTGCCGTGCTCATCGACGCCCTGGAAACCGGCGACCACCACCACACGACCGGCTTTCAGGTCGGAGCGAATCTTCTGGTCGTCGATCTGCAGGATGCGCGCCTTGTTGTGCGCGCTGTCGGTGAGGATACGGACCTGATTGCCGGTGTAGGACACCGCAGGCACGCCACGCTTCATCAGCGCCATCGCCAGCAGCGCGATGGTGACCTGCTCCCCAGTGGAAACGATCACGTCCAGTTCACGGGGAACCGGCTGATCACTGATCTGCCTGGCCAGCTCGATCAAACGGTTGGTTTCGCCGCTCATGGCTGACAGCACGACCACAAGGTCGTCTCCAGCCTCACGGAATTTCTTGACCTTGTCGGCCACCTGCTCGATGCGCTCTACAGAGCCCACCGAGGTGCCGCCAAATTTCTGTACGATTAAAGCCATCTCAAAGCCGCCTCAGAACCCGTTAAGAGCACCCATTAACCCATTCAAATCCTTGCAAGGCCTGCCGGCAATCGACAGGCCTGCAGACTCGACTCAGATACCCTGCTCTACAAAAGGAACGGCCAGTGCCAGCGCTGAATCCAGCGCACCTGCATCGACACCACCGCCTTGAGCCATATCAGGACGTCCACCGCCTTTACCACCGACAGCGGCAGCCGCCTGCTTCATCAAATCACCGGCTTTGAGTTGGCCAGTCAGGTCCTTGGTCACGCCTGCGACCAAGACAACCTTGTCCTCATGAACACTGCCGAGCAGGATCACTGCGCGGCCGAGCTTGTTCTTCAACTGGTCGACAAGCGCCAGCAGCGCCTTGCCGTCCTGGCCATCCAGGCGCGTAGCCAGAACCTTGACCCCTTTGACATCCAGCGCGGCAGACGACAGGTCGTCGCCGGCGGCACTGGCTGCCTTGGCTTGCAGTTGTTCCAGTTGTTTTTCCAGCAGACGGTTGCGCTCAAGCACAGCCGTCAGCTTGTCCAGCAGGTTGTCGCGATTGCCTTTGACCAGCGTCGCGGCTTCCTTGAGTTGATCTTCGGCTGCATTCAGCCAGGCCAGCGCAGCAGCACCGGTAACCGCCTCGATACGCCGCACACCTGCAGCGACACCGCCTTCACTGACGATCTTGAACAGCGCGATGTCACCGGTGCGGCTGGCGTGAATGCCACCACACAGCTCGACGGAAAACTCGCCGCCCATGCTCAGTACACGAACACTGTCGCCGTACTTTTCGCCGAACAGCGCCATGGCGCCCTTCTTCTTCGCCGTGTCGATATCGGTTTCTTCGGTCATTACCTCGGTGTTCTTGCGAATCTCGGCGTTGACTATATCTTCCAGCGCACGCAGTTGCTCGGGCTTGATCGCCTCGAAATGGCTGAAGTCAAAGCGCAGGCGCTGACTGTCGACCAGCGAGCCTTTCTGTTGAACATGCTCACCCAGCACCTGACGCAATGCGGCGTGCAGCAAGTGAGTGGCCGAATGGTTCAATTTGGTTGCATCGCGAACTTCATCGGCCACCTGTGTTTCAACCTGTGCGCCAACGCTCAGGCTGCCGGACGCCACAACACCGTGGTGCAGGAACGCACCGCCAGTCTTGGTGGTGTCACTGACATCAAAACGCACATCACCGGCATGCAGGAAACCACTGTCGCCGATCTGACCGCCTGATTCGGCATAGAACGGGGTGGTGTCGAGAATCACCACGCCCTCTTCGCCTTCATTCAGGTGAGTGACCGACTGACCTTCTTTATACAGCGCCACAACGCTGGCGCTGCCAGTCGTTGCAGAGTAACCGGTGAACTGCGTGGCGACGTCGACCTTGACCAGGCTGTTGTAGTCCATGCCAAACGAGCTGGCCGAACGGGCGCGCACGCGCTGGGCGTCCATTTCACGCTCGAAGCCGGCTTCGTCCAGGGTCAGATTGCGCTCGCGGGCGATGTCACCCGTCAGGTCCATCGGGAAACCGTAGGTGTCGTACAGCTTGAACACGACTTCACCCGGCACCACGGTGCCTTTGAGGTCAGCCAGATCCTGTTCAAGAATTTTCAGACCCTGTTCAAGGGTCTTGGCGAACTGTTCCTCTTCACCTTTCAGCACGCGCTCGATATGCGACTGCTGTTGCACCAGCTCAGGGAACGCAGAGCCCATTTCGGCCACCAGCGCCGCAACGATCTGGTAGAAGAAGCTGCCCTTGGCACCCAGCTTGTTGCCGTGACGGCAGGCGCGACGAATGATGCGGCGCAGCACATAGCCACGACCTTCGTTGGAAGGCAGCACGCCGTCTGCGATCAGGAAACCGCAAGAACGGATGTGGTCCGCCACGACCTTCAGCGAAGCCTGGTTGTCATTGCTGCAACCAATGGCCTTGGCCGACGCAGCCAGCAGGCTCTGGAACAGGTCGATTTCATAGTTGGAATGTACGTGTTGCAGAACGGCACTGACACGCTCCAGGCCCATACCGGTATCGACCGAGGGCGCGGGCAGTGGGTGCAACACGCCATCAGCCGTACGGTTGAACTGCATGAATACGTTGTTCCAGATTTCGATGTAACGGTCGCCGTCTTCTTCCGGCGAGCCTGGCGGGCCGCCCCAGATTTCCGGGCCGTGATCGAAGAAAATCTCGCTGCAAGGACCGCATGGCCCGGTATCGCCCATCGTCCAGAAGTTATCGGAGGCGTAAGGTGCGCCTTTGTTGTCGCCGATACGAACCATGCGCTCGGCAGGCACGCCGATCTCTTTGGTCCAGATGTCGTAGGCTTCGTCGTCGGTCGCGTAGACCGTGACCCAAAGCTTTTCCTTGGGCAGGTTCAGCCATTTCTCGGAGGTCAGGAAGGTCCAGGCGTAGGTAATGGCATCACGCTTGAAATAGTCACCGAAGCTGAAGTTGCCCAGCATTTCGAAAAAAGTGTGGTGACGAGCGGTATAGCCGACGTTTTCCAGGTCGTTGTGCTTGCCACCGGCACGCACGCATTTCTGACTGGTAACGGCGCGGGTGTAGGCGCGTTTTTCCTGGCCCAGGAAGCAATCCTTGAACTGGTTCATGCCTGCGTTAGTGAACAGCAGGGTTGGGTCATTGCCCGGAATCAAGGAGCTTGAAGCAACACGGGTGTGGCCTTGCTCTTCGAAGAAGCCAAGGAAGGCTTCACGGATTTCTGCGCTTTTCATAGGTTCTTCCACGGAGACTGCGGCCAGAGGCAAGTGCAAAACGTCAAATGACGTAGCGACGGCAAAGGGCCGCATTATATAGGCGTTGCGCCCTCGGTACAGTGTGTTTGTGCGATAGAAACAACTAACTGGATTATCGTCATCTCATGAGTGTTCAAAGGCTGCAAATGCAGCGATGACCTGTTCAACCTGCGCACGCGACACATTCAGGTGGGTCACCATGCGCAGCCGCGGTGCGGCCGTGAGTACGATGCCACGCTCGGCGCAGAACGCCTTGAGTGATGCAGCGCGCTCACCGATCTGCACGTAGACCATGTTGGTCTGCACCGGCTCGACAGCGTAGCCGAACCCGCTCAGGCCCTCGGCCAGAAACGCTGCATTGGCATGGTCATCCGCCAGCCGCTCGACCTGATTATCCAGCGCGTAGAGCCCTGCGGCAGCCAGCCCTCCGGCCTGACGCATGCCGCCACCGAGCATCTTGCGCAGGCGACGCGCTCTGGCGATCAATGGCTGCGATCCGCACAGCACCGAGCCGATCGGTGCGCCCAGGCCCTTGGAAAGGCACACCGAAACAGAATCGAAGTGCCGGGTAATCTCGCGGACATCGACGCCCAGCCTGACCGATGCGTTGTACAGCCGTGCGCCGTCCAGATGAAGGGCGAGGCCTTTTTCCAGCGTCAGTGTGCGTGCGGCGGCCAGGTATTCCAACGGTAGCACCTTGCCCTGCATGGTGTTTTCCAGGGCCAGCAGGCGTGTGCGGGCAAAGTGAAAGTCATCGGGCTTGATGGCGTCGAGCACCTGCTTCAGGTCCAGCGAGCCATCGGCCTGCACGTCCAGTGGCTGCGGCTGGATGGAACCCAGTACCGCTGCACCGCCGCCTTCGTACTTATACGTGTGTGCCTGCCGGCCGACGATGTATTCATCGCCACGCTCACAGTGCGCCATCAGTGCCAGCAGATTACTCATGGTGCCTGACGGCACGAACAGCGCAGCATCAAACCCGAGGCGCTCGGCGAGCGTCGCTTCGAGCAGGTTGACGGTTGGGTCCTCACCGTAGACGTCATCGCCAACGGGCGCACGTGCCATGGCATCGCGCATACCGGCCGTAGGCAGAGTCACTGTGTCGCTGCGCAGATCGATGACAGTCACGAAAAAGCTCCCTGAAGTTGAAGATCGATAATGCATGCAACCTTTGGCTTGCAACAAGGCATTACTGAAGACGCGGTACATGATAATCAAGCACCGCCGCTCTCGATACTCTGTGCCCTTATAAGAAAAAGGTAGGTGCACCGTACGAAAGTGTCCATGCATGATCCGGCGAACTGTGATAAAAATCCTGCGCCGGCCACGTAAAGTGCCGGCAACGTTCTCAGGGCGGGGTGCAATTCCCCACCGGCGGTAATGGCGCGCAATGCGTCTAGCCCGCGAGCGCTTGGGGGTCGCAGCTTTGGCTGGCGATCGGCAAGGTCAGCAGACCCGGTGTGATTCCGGGGCCGACGGTCATAGTCCGGATGAAGAGAGAGCGGGATTGGTGTCTGCAAGAACGTCTGCAAAACCTCATCATGAACGACATCGTTCAGGAGGCTTTCCTACGCGACTTGAATCCCTTTCGATCCAAACGCCCTGTTTTTTCCATAAACAGGAGTCAGAACACGTGCAACCTACTGCAATCGACAGCAAAAGCAAAAACCACCCGAACGAACGCGTCGCCTTTATCCAGGCCTGCTGGCACAAGGATATTGTCGATCAAAGCCGTAAAGGTTTTATCGCCGAGATGGCCAATCATGGCTATGCGGAAAGTGACATCGACATCTTTGAAGTGGGCGGTGCCTTCGAAATTCCGCTGCATGCAAAACTGCTGGCCAATACCGGCCGCTACGCTGGCATCGTCGGCGCTGCACTGGTAGTGGACGGCGGCATCTATCGCCACGAATTCGTTGCGCAGTCAGTGGTCAGCGCGCTGATGCAGGTCCAGCTGGAAACCGAAGTACCGGTGTTTTCCGTGGTCCTGACGCCGCACCACTTCCATGCGGGCGAAGAACATCAGAAGTTCTTCTTCGATCACTTCTCGCACAAAGGCGAAGAAGCGGCCAAGACCTGCGCTGACACCTTGAACAAGGTACGCAGCCTGCGTCGCCTGGACGCTCAGCAAAAAGCGGCCTGCTGAAACGCGTAGCAGCGGCACGAGAGGCGTTCTTCAGGACGACTCTCGTTGCGCAGGTTTTATGTCGCAAAGAGGACGCAGAGCGTCCAGAACGGCCTGCCGACGCGGAGCGTCGCACGATAGTCGAGATTATCGCTCCTCACGCTGCAGCGTCGCACGATAGTTGAGATTATCGTTCCTCACGCNNACGCAGAGCGTCGCACGATATTCGGGCTGATCGTTCCCACGCTCCAGCGTGGTAACGCCGTTCTGGACGCTCTGCGTCCGATCTTGAGGGTGCCCAGCGATCAGCCAAGGCTACCCGCATCAGTCGGCACAATCAGAATCCCCGCCCGCAGGCCGTTTTTGACTTTCGGGTTGGGGAAGATGATCCTCGCGCCCTCCTCTACCACCCAGCGTGAACCGCCCGCGTCTTCGGCCAGCACGTAGCCCTTTTCCAACGGTGAGAAGTTTTCTACAGCATCGGCAAGGTTGAACGTGAACGCATCGGTACGCTTGATGACTTCGCGTGCCACGCTGAACAGTTGCAACCCCTCAAGATTTTCATCCAGCTCGGGCTCGCGGCCTTCGATGATCTGCTCCAGACGCAGACGCAGCGGCGCAAGGTTGACCTGTTGGTTCTGGCCGAACGGCCGGGCCTTGCCCAGTTCCAGCGTGAAGGCCTCGGCACCCAGTTGATCGTAGGTATAGGCACTGAACACAATGGACGGCTTGTTCTGCAACAACACCGCACTCATCCCCGCAGCACGCAGCCGGGCCAGTTCGAGACGCGAGTGCTGACGGCCTTCTTTCCACGGGTACAGCGCGAACTGCTCGATCTTCGAACCGCGAATGGCAGTGTGCAGGTCGTAATGCAGGCGGTAGCGATCCGGCAGGCTGAAAAAGCTGGCGGCCAGGTGCTCCAGCTCGCAGGCACGCAGGGCTTCTGCACCGCCACTTTGCTCGTGACGACCGTTGAACAGCCGATTGACGTCCTGCTCGACAAACCGGGTACCGCGCCGCATGGCGTCGGGATTGCCGAACAGAAACAGAATACGTGCGCGCGGTTTAAGATCGCCGCGCGCGATGCTGCGGATCAGTTCATCCAGCAGCTCGATGGGTGCAGTCTCGTTGCCATGAATACCGGCGGATAGCAGCAGGTCCGTGCCATTGTCACGAACCTCCGGCGGGCGGACCTCCAGAGCCCCCTCGCCCATCCATCGCATCCGCACGCCTTCGACGGTCAGTTGAGTCTTTTCCGCTGGCTCACGTCCAGCCAGGGTCAGTTCAAGCAGTTTGCCGAGGGCGAGCATAGGGCAACTTCCTTAGTGGTTGCAGTCAGGGCCGTGAACGTGACCGTCTTCGTCGGCACCTGCGTCGGCTGGTTCCATTTCCAGTTGCAGGCTGACCAGGTTGGTTGCCAACGGGCGCAGCAGCAGGTTGGCGTACTCGGCATCGTCTTCTTCGACGTCAACGCCGATCAGCAATTGGCCACGGCCATCCTGCTGAATCCACAGTTCCTTGCCCTGCCAGATAATGGCTACGCGGGTGCAAGAAGTTTCCAGCTGGGTACCATCGGTGTCTTCAAGGATCAGTTGCAGGGCGTCGCTCATAGTAGGAATGCTCTAGATAAAGAAATCATGCGCCAGACATTTGCCCGGCGCGCAGGGTGTTTCAATTCAGTTGAAACGGATAGACGGCACCCAGTTTAAGGATTTGCGTCAGTTCATCCAATGCCGTACGGCATTCGCTCAGCAATCGGGGATCGGCCAGATCGTTTTCACTCATGCGATCACGGTAGTGCCTGTCGACCCATTGCGTCAGCGTGTCATACAGGGGCGCGGTCATGATCACGCCTGGGTTCACCGCTGCCAGCTCGGTTTCCTTGAGCGCCACACGCAGTCGCAGGCATGCAGGGCCGCCGCCGTTCTGCATGCTTTGCTTGAGGTCGAACACTTTGACCTCGGCAACCGGGCTGTCATCGGCAATCAGCCGTTGCAGGTAAGCCCAGACGCTCGCATTAGCCTGGCACTCCTGCGGCACGATCAGCAGCATCGAGCCATCGGGCCGCGACAACAGCTGGCTATTGAACAGATAGGAGCGCACGGCATCCTGAACCGAGACCTCGGCACGCGGTACGCAAATAGCCCGCAACTGCCCACCGACACGACTGAGTTTGTCGCGCAGCTCATCGAGCATCGGCTCGGTATTGAGGAATGCGTCCTGGTGATAGAACAAGACCTCACCGTTGCCGACCGCAATCACATCGTTATGGAACACACCCTGATCAATGACCGCCGGGTTCTGCTGACTATAGACCACGCCGGCCTCGCTCAGACCGTGCAGCCGCGCAACGGCGCGTGACGCCTCCAGGGTCTGACGGGCCGGGTACTTCTGCGGCGCCGGGTAGCGCGTGTCGAACGCACTGCGACCGAACACGAAAAACTCGACCCCAGCCTCGCCGTAATCACGACAGAAACGGGTGTGGTTGGCAGCGCCCTCATCACCGAACTGCGCGACAGCCGGTAACGCAGGGTGATGAGCGAAATGCTTTGCATCGGCGAACATGGCGCCCAGCACGCGAGTGGTGGTCGGATGCTCGATGCTGCGGTGGTATTTGCAGTTGAGGTTGGCCGCCGTGAAATGCACGCGCCGATCGGCAGTGTCGGCACTGGGGCTGACCGTGGCCGCGTTGGCCACCCACATGCTGGATGCCGAGCAACTGGCGACCAGCAGCGGCATGTCCTGACGGGCCGCCTTTTCAATCACCTGCTCATCGCTGCCGGTGAAGCCCAGACGGCGCAGGCCGGACACATCAGGACGTTCCTGCGGTGCCAGCACGCCTTGGGTAAAACCCAGGTCCATCAGCGCCTTCATTTTTGCCAGGCCTTGCAGCGCCGCCTCACGCGGGTTAGCGCTTTGCTGGCTGTTACTCTGGGAGGCAACGTTACCGTAGGACAACCCGCCGTAGTTGTGGGTTGGCCCGACCAGACCGTCAAAATTCACTTCACAGGACTTCATCGGCAAGGCTCCGTGGATCTGTTTTTATAAGCAATCGTGCGCACTGTCAGCTCAGCCTGATACCGGGGGTCAGTGTCGCAGGCAGCGTCAGGCTGTCCGCCTCCAGCGAAGCCACCGGATAGGCGCAATAATCGGCCGCGTAATAGGCGCTGGCGCGGTGGTTGCCCGAGGCACCGACCCCGCCGAACGGAGCGCTGCTGGCGGCTCCGGTCAACGGCTTGTTCCAGTTGACGATCCCGGCACGGCTGTGCAGCCAGAAATGCTGATAACGCGCTTCGGAGTCCGAGAGCAAACCTGCGGCCAGGCCATAACGGGTGGCGTTGGCTTCGGCGATGGCGGCGTCAAAACCGGCGTAGCGAATGACCTGCAGCAGCGGGCCGAACAGCTCTTCGTCGGGTCGATCCGGCACCGCGCTGACATCGATAATGCCCGGCGTCAGCAGCGCGGCGCCGGGCTGCGGCTGGCGCATTTCCAACAGAGTCAGCGCGCCGTTGGCGAGCAGCTCGCGCTGCGCGTCGAGCAAGGCGCGTGCGGCCTCCAGCGAAATGACCGAGCCCATGAACGGAGACGGCTGCTGATCGAACGCCCCCACCTCGATAGTCGCGCTGACGGCAACCAGTCGCGCCAGCAAGGCATCGCCCCAGTCGCCCTCGGGCACCAACAGGCGACGCGCACAGGTGCAGCGCTGGCCTGCGGAAATGAACGCCGACTGAATGATCGTGTAAACCGCTGCGTCGATGTCCTGAACCTGATCAACGATCAGTGGATTGTTACCGCCCATTTCCAACGCGAGAATTTTGTCGGGACGTCCGGCGAACTGTTGGTGCAGCGCATCACCGGTGCGGCTTGAGCCGGTGAAGAACAGCCCGTCGATGGCTGGGTTGGCAGCCAGTGCGATACCGGTTTCGCGCCCGCCTTGCAGCAGGTTGAGAACACCGGCAGGCAACCCGGCTTCGATCCAGCACTTGACGGTCAGTTCGGCGACTTTCGGCGTCAGTTCGCTGGGCTTGAACACTACCGTATTGCCCGCCAGCAAGGCCGGAACGATGTGCCCGTTAGGCAGATGACCAGGAAAGTTGTACGGCCCGAACACCGCGACCACGCCATGTGGCTTATGACGCAATACTGCCGTGGCGTCGCCCAGCGGCCCGCTCTTTTCGCCGGTTCGTTCGCGATAGCTCTGCACCGAGATGGCAATCTTGTTGACCATGCTGGTTACTTCGGTCGCTGACTCCCACAAAGGCTTGCCGGTTTCTTCACCGATGCAATGCGCCAGTTCGTCGGCGCGGCCCTTGAGACTGGCAGCAAAGGCCTCCAGCACAGCAATGCGCTGATCCAGAGAGCGCTGCGCCCAGCCGGGAAATGCCTGACGCGCAGCCTGCACCGCGTAATCGACTTGTTCTGGCGTAGCAGCCTGCCCGGACCAGAGCGTTTGCTGGCTCACCGGGTTCAACGAATGGAACAGCTCGCCCTGCCCGGCCTGCCATGCACCTGCAATGTAGAGGGTACTCATCAAACGCCCTCCCGCGCCGCAGACAAAGGCACGGCGCGCACGTTGTCGCCTGCACTCATGCGCAGCCGCTTGGCGGTTTGTGGCGCAACCACCAGCGTGCCAGCGGCGAAACGCGCAGCGCCTACCGTAATGCGGCAGTCTTCACGCTTGCGGTTGTAAATCAGAAACTGTGGCGCATCGTCACCTGGCGTGCCGATGGCCAGTACCAGCGCCTGGCTGTCCTTGATTGCGCGAATCTTGCCGGTCTCGCACTCGATGGCAGGTCCCGCATCGAAGATGTCGACGTAACCCTGATACGAGAACCCTTCGCCCTTGAGCATGGTCAGCGCAGGCTCGGTGTCGGCATGCACGCGGCCGATCACATTGCGTGCGTCTTCGGAAAGAAAGCAGCTATAAAGCGGAAATTTGGGCATCAACTCGGCAATGAATGCCTTGTTGCCAACACCGGTCAGGTAATCGGCCTGGCTGAATTCCATCTTGAAGAAATGCCGACCCAGACTTTCCCAGAACGGCGACCGGCCATTCTCGTCGGACATGCCACGCATCTCGGCAATGATCTTGTTACCGAACAGTTTCGGAAATTCGGCGATGAACAGCATGCGCGCCTTGGACAGCAGACGGCCATTGAGGCCGTTGCGCGAATCGCTGTGCAGGAACAGCGAGCACAGCTCGGAATTACCGGTCAGATCATTGGCCAGGAACAGGGTCGGGATTTCCCGGTAGATGTTCAGTTCCTGCGAAGCACTGACCGTGAGGCCGACCCGGTAGTTGTACCAGGGCTCACGCAGGCCGACCGCCCCGGCGATGGCAGATATACCGACCACCCGGCCATCGTCATCTTCAAGCACGAACAGATAGTCGGCATCGCCACGCTCGGCTTCTCCGAGAAAGGTCTTTTCAGCCCAGCCTACCCGGTGCGCGAGACGCTGCTCATTGGCGGGCAGTGTCGTCAGACCGGCACCGGTGCTGCGCGCCAGCTCGATCAGCGCAGGCAGGTCACTGCTGCGTACAGGACGAACGATCATGTTATCTCCTCAGCGGCTCATCGAGAGCCTTGAAACTCGCTAATCGGCTATCGAACGTCTGGCTCAGACCGCGACGATCCGCACACTGGCACCTTCACCAACGCCCAGTGCTTCGGCGGCCTGCAGGCTCAGCACCACCGGTCTGCCAGGTGCCCAGTCCAGTTCCAGGAGCACCGCGCGGTAATCCTGCAACAGGCCGTTGGCAACCAGATAAAGACGCCCGCCTGTGCCGACATCGCTGCTTTGCGCGGTTTCGACCTTGACCGGCACCAGACGGCTCTGCGCGATGGACCGGATTCCGGATACCTTGGCATGCAGGGTCGGGCCACCGTCGAAGATGTCGATGTAATGGTCGGTTTCAAAGCCTTCGCGCATCAGGATGTCGAAGGTGATCTGCGCACGCGGATGCACCTGACCCATGGCCTCCTGCGCAGCGTCAGGCAGCAATGGCACGTAGATCGGGTAATGCGGCATCAGCTCGGCGAGGAAGGTCCGGCTTTTCAGCCCGCACAGGCGCTCCGCAGCGGCGTAGTTGAGATCGAAGAAGTTGCGCCCGATGGCATCCCAGAATGGCGAATCTCCCTGTTCGTCGCTGTAACCGACGATCTCGGTGACCACCGAATCGGCGAAACGCTCGGGGTGACTGGCAACAAACAGCAGGCGGCCGCGAGAGTTGAGCTCCGACCAAGCAGTGCCAACCAGCTCCGGGACCACGTAGAAACTGGTCAGCAGGCTGTTACCGGTCAGGTCGTGACACTGGGACAGAACATGGATCTTGTTATGGATCTTCAGTTCGCGGGAAGCATGCACGAAGGTTTCGTTGCGAAAACTGTAAAACGGCTCGGAGTAGCCCGCCGAAGCAACAATGCCCGAGCAGCCCACCAGCTTGCCGCTTTCGCTGTCTTCGAGCACGAAAAAGTAGGTTTCTTCGCCGTTGAAGCTGACCTCGGCGGCGAATGATGCCTCCGACGAGCCGATCTTGTCGGTCAGGCGGCCAGCATCGTCGGGCAAGGACGTGACACCGATAGGGCTGTCGGCAGCGAGGCGTTGAACCTCGGCCAGATCAGCCATTTGCGCAGGGCGCATCACCAGCATGGTGCCACTCCTTGTAGATCGACCGGCATTTACGCCGGCACTGGTAAAAGCACCACACGGCATCATGCCGCACAGCACAGGAAAATGTCCGGTGTTTGCCGATCAGGCAGACACCGGGATAAAGCGGATGAATCAGGACGTCAGCTTGGCGATGGCACGCTCGAAGCGGTTCAGGCCTTCTTCGATGTCTGCGTCTTCAATCACCAGGCTCGGCGCGAAACGGATCACGTCGGGACCGGCCTGCAGAATCATCAGATCCTGGGCTTCAGCGGCGTTGAAAATGTCCTTGGCCTTGCCTTTCCAGGCGTCGGACAGCACGCAGCCGATCAACAGGCCCAGGCCGCGCACTTCGGTGAACACGCCATATTGCTGGCCGATGCTCTCCAGGCGGGTCTTGAATTGCTGATGCTTGCGCTGCACGCCAGCCAGCACTTCAGGCGTATTGACGACATCAATCACCGCCTCACCGACCGCGCAGGCCAGCGGGTTGCCGCCATACGTGGTGCCGTGAACGCCGACCGCAAAGTGTTTGGCAAGTTTTTCAGTGGTCAGCATGGCCGCCAGGGGGAAGCCGCCACCGATGCTTTTAGCGCTGGAAAGGATGTCCGGGGTCACGCCGTAATGCATGTAGGCGAACAGATGACCGCTACGGCCCATGCCGCTCTGCACTTCATCGAATACCAGCAACGCGTTGTGCTCGTCACACAGCTTGCGCGCGCCCTGCAGGTATTCCAGCTGGCCCGGCAACACGCCGCCCTCGCCTTGAATCGGCTCCAGCACCACGGCGCAGGTCTTGTCGGTAACAGCCGCTTTCAACTCTTCAAGGTCGTTGTACGGCACGTGGCTGATGCCGGTGATTTTCGGCCCGAAACCATCGGAGTATTTCGGCTGGCCACCGACGCTGACAGTGAACAGGGTGCGGCCATGAAAACTGTTCAGCGCCGCGATGATTTCGTATTTTTCCGGGCCGTGCAGGTCGTGCGCCACTCGGCGCGCCAGCTTGAAGGCCGCCTCGTTGGCTTCAGCACCCGAGTTACAGAAGAACACGCGCTCGGCGAAGGTTGAATCCACCAGCTTTTTGGCCAGACGCAGGGTTGGCTCGTTGGTGAAGACGTTGGACACATGCCAGAGATTATTGGCCTGCTCGGTCAAGGCACCGACCAGCGCCGGATGGCAGTGGCCCAATACGTTGACGGCGATCCCGCCCGAGAAATCCACCAGTTCGCGTCCCGCCTGATCCCAGACCCGGGAGCCCGCACCGCGCACGGGAATGAACCCGGCCGGGGCGTAATTGGGGACCATTACCTGGTCGAAATCGGCGCGTTGCACCGCAGCATGCTCAACGGACATCGGAGTCTCCTGATGAGGAACGCCTGCCTGAAACTGGCGAGCGATGGGAAGATTGTAAGGACTGAATTGTGTTCGGCCTTGCCGCCAGGCGACAACTTGTTACAGCGCAAAACCGGCTTTTTTCAAGGTTTTCGGCAATGCGACATATTGCGTCACAAAGGCGCAGTTTAAACGGATTGAGGCCGGCCTGTCTGGACCAGAGCTGTCGCGGCAGCACTTCTATCGCGACAAGACAATCAACCGCGTTCGGCAGGCACCGGTGAAAGTTCGAACGGGCTGCTGCTGCGTCGCTGGTTGCGGTCTTCACGCGGCGTGGCACCGAAGAAGTTGCGGTAGGCGCTGGAGAAATGCGGCCCCGAGGAAAAACCGCACGAAAGACCGATCTGAATGATCGACTTGCTGGTCTGCATCAACATCTGACGCGCCTTGTTCAGGCGCAGCTCCAGGTAATACTGACTGGGTACACGGTTGAGGTACTGCTTGAAGATTCGCTCCAGCTGACGGCGCGACACACACACGTGCTGGGCGATTTCGTCAGTGGTCAACGGCTCTTCGATGTTGGCTTCCATCAACAGTACGGCCTGGGTCAGCTTTGGATGGCTGGAGCCCAGACGGTTCTGCAACGGAATGCGCTGACGCTCGCCGCCTTCGCGAATGCGTTCGACCACCAGCTCTTCGGAAACCGCCCCGGCCAGTTCCGCACCGTGATCGCGAGACAGCACCGCCAGCAGCAGGTCGAACACCGACATGCCACCGCAGGCGGTCAGACGATCCCGGTCCCAGTCGAACAAATGGCTGGTGGCGATGACCTTGGGGAAGCGCTCGGCGAAGTCGTCCTGCCAGCGCCAGTGCACGGCAGCGCGATAGCCGTCCAGCAGGCCCAGTTGCGCGAGCGGATAAACGCCCGCCGACAGCCCGCCAATCGAACAGCCGGCACGCACCAGTTGTTTGAGCGCGCTGCCCAGCGCCGGGGCCACAGCTACCGGAGGCTCATCAGCGAGCAGAAACAGCTTCTGAAAACCGTCCAGTCGCCCGGTCCAGGGCTCGCCCGGCAATTGCCAGGCGCCGGCAACCGCTGTCGGCTCCCCTGCCTCGGCCTGTAGAAACGACAATTCGTAGACCACTTCAGGATGAACGCGCTGAGCGACACGCAAGGCTTCCTCGGCAAGTGCCAGAGTCAGGGCTTTGGTGCCAGGCCAGACGAGAAAACCTATTCGATGGGCAGTCATTGGGACATCCGATACGTATTGCCGCAAAAGCCGAGCCTCAGAAGATGGCTCGATCTGGAACATCCAGGTCATGTCGCGCGTCGCGCAGCATGCCCTGTTCTGCCGTAAAAAGGCATCGCCATGCGATGCCGATCGTCACTTGAGGCTGCCGGACAGGAACTGCTGCAGACGCTCGGTCTGCCAGTACCTCGCGCGGGTCACCACGCTCCAGAACCACACCCTGGTGCAGGAAAACCAGCTGGTTGGAGACTTCCCGGGCAAAGCCCATTTCGTGAGTCACCACCACCATGGTCCGGCCTTCCTGAGCCAGCCCCTGCATGACCTTGAGCACATCGCCAACCAGTTCAGGGTCGAGCGCCGAGGTAGGCTCGTCGAACAGCATCACCTCAGGTTCCATCGCCAGCGCGCGGGCAATGGCCACACGCTGCTGCTCGCCACCGGACATGTGTCCTGGATAAGCGTCCTTACGGTGGGACACGCCGACCTTGGCCAGGTAGTGCTCGGCTTTTTCCAGCGCTTCCTTTTTCGACACGCCCAGAACATGAACCGGCGCTTCGATGATGTTCTGCAGCGCCGTCATGTGCGACCACAGGTTGAAGTGCTGGAACACCATCGACAGACGTGAGCGCATGCGCTGCAACTGTCTGGCGTCGGCAGCTTTCAGACCGCCGTCCTTGTTCGGCACCAGCTTCAACTCTTCGTTGTTGAGCAGGATCTTGCCGGCATGGGGCTGTTCGAGCAGGTTGATGCAGCGCAGAAAGGTGCTTTTGCCCGAGCCGCTGGAGCCGATGATGCTGATGACATCGCCAGCTTTGGCGGTCAGGGACACGCCCTTGATCACTTCGTGACTGCCATAGCGCTTGTGCAGGTCCTGCACTTCCAGTTTGTTCATGCTTTGGGTTCCCACAGAACGGTCAATCACTGAGCAGACGTCCATGACGCAGCGCGGTGCGCCCCGCCACTTT
This sequence comes from Pseudomonas meliae, assembly GCF_001400515.1. Lineage (NCBI taxonomy): Bacteria > Pseudomonadati > Pseudomonadota > Gammaproteobacteria > Pseudomonadales > Pseudomonadaceae > Pseudomonas > Pseudomonas meliae. Next base: position 26,081 of record NZ_LJQT01000251.1, read on the forward strand.
GGCCAGCCAGAAACCTGGTTGAGCGTAACGAAGCCGCTCGATGGCAAACAGCACCCCGGCAGTATTCGCACAAATGGTACTGACCTGATCGGACAGCGGGTCGATGACTTCGAACAGCGCATCGCCGATTTCGACTTTATCGCCTGCGGCACGCAGGAATGTCACCACGCCAGGATGCGGCGCATAGAGCAATTCGGTACCTTCGAATGGCAGACCTTCGCAGGCTTGATGTGCCGGCTGCGGCCAGTCACCGCTGATAAAACCCTGTTCGGCCAGAAACGCCAGAATGCCTTCGGCGTGCGCTTGCGCCTGAGGCTTGCCGGTGTCGGCCTGACCACCCAGCTCGATAGTGGTCGCCAGACACGCCAGCGGGATCTGCGCCTGCGGGAAGGTCCGTGACAGACGCAACCACGGCAGCGAACAGGCTTCATCGAAGGAACTGCCACCGGAATCCTCGGCCAGCAGTGCCACCTGAATATTCAGGTGCGCCGACAGCGAGCGCCATTGCGGCCAGTGCTGTGGCAAGGCATACATGTGCAGCGCGGCATCGGCATCGCAATGCAGATCCAGCACCACATCAGCGATGCAGGCATGCTTGAGCAGGATGTGCTGCATGCCTTGCAACTCCGATTGCGCGGCAGGCAAGCCTTCAAGTGCAGTCATCATCGCCTGACGAATCAATTGGGTATTGGCGCGCGGGTCATCGCCCAACTGGCCTTCCAGCAACTCGGCGACCGGCTCGCTCAGCTCGGTGAAGTCACGGTTGAAATTCTTGCCGCTGCCGAACTCGAAACGCCCCTGGTGCGCACCTTGCAGCAACTGCCCCAGCCCCAGCGGGTTGGCCACCGGCACCAGCTCGACGACGCCCTTGAGCGCGCCTTGCTGTTCCAGCTCGGTCAGGCGTCTCTTCAACTCCCAGGCGGTGCGCATGCCGGGCAGTTCGTCTGCGTGCAGACTGGCCTGAATGTAGGCTTTTCGCTCGCCAGTGCCGAAGCGAAAGACACTCAGCGTGCGTTCGGTGCCGAGGGTGCTCCACGGCAATACATGATCGATTCTTTGCATTTCAGACCTTCCGTGGGGCCAGATAGCCCAGCCAGCGGCGTTCGGCAATTTTGAACAGCCGCACCAGAATGAATGTCAGGCACAGATAGAAAACGCCTGCGGTAACGTAAGCCTCGAACGGCAGGTAGAACTGCGCGTTGACCGTGCGGGCAGCGCCGGTGATGTCGATCAGGGTCACGATGGAGGCCAGACTGGTCGTCTGCAGCATCATGATGACCTCGTTGCTGTACTGCGGCAGCGCCCGGCGCAAGGCCGACGGCAGCAGAATGCGCCGATACATTTTGGCCTTCGACATGCCCATGGCCCGCGCAGCCTCGATTTCACCGGCCGGCGTGGCCTTGAGGCTGCCGGCAATGATCTCGGCTGTATAGGCGCTGGTATTGATAGTGAACGCCAGACAGGCACAGAACGTAGCACTGGACAGCCAAGGCCATAAAAAGCTTTCGCGCACCGCGTCGAACTGGGCCAGCCCGTAATAGATCAGGAACAGCTGGACCAGCATCGGCGTGCCGCGGATCACATAGGTGTACAGCCAGGCCGGCATATTGACCCAAGGGTTTTTCGAGACCCGCATCAGGCCCAGCGGCAACGCCGCGAGCAACCCGAACGCGAGGGAAATCGCCAGCAGTTTCAGGGTGGTCAACAAACCGCCGAAGTACAGCGGCAGGCTGTCCCAGATCACGTTGTAGTCAAAGATCATAGGTCAGCCGCCCTCACGCCTACCGAGTAGCGTTTTTCGAGGTAACGCAAGGCGAGCAGCGACACACTGGCAATCACCAGGTACATCGCTGCAACCGCCAGAAAGAAGGTGAAAGGCTCGCGGGTGGCATCGGCCGCCTGCTTGGCCTTGAACATCATGTCCTGCAGGCCGACCACGGAAATCAGTGCAGTGGCCTTGGTCAAGATCAGCCAGTTATTGGTGAAACCGGGGATCGCCAGACGAATCATCTGCGGCACCAGAATGCGGAAGAACACCTTGCCGCTGCTCAGGCCATACGCCATGCCTGCTTCGGCCTGCCCCTTGGGGATGGCCATGAACGCACCGCGAAAGGTTTCCGAGAGATAGGCACCAAAAATGAAGCCCAGAGTGCAGATCCCGGCCAGCAAGGGGTCAAGATCGATGTAGTCATCAAAACCCAGCAGCGGCGCAACGCGGTTAAGCAGGTCCTGACCGCCGTAGAAAATCAGCAATATCAGGACCAGATCGGGAATGCCGCGAATTACCGTGCTGTACAGATCGCCCAGCCAGGCAATCCAGCGTACCGGCGACAGACGAAGCGCCACGCCGATCAGACCGAGAACGATCGCCAGAGCCATCGACGACAGGGCCAGCTGCAACGTCAGCCAGGCACCTTCGAGGATGACAGCTCCGTAACCTTTCAACATGATGTGCGGTCCTCAAGCGTGGAATAAAAATGGCGCAAGCCAGGCAATTCTGTTTGCGCCATTGATCAGGATCGGTATGACGACTCACTTGCCGTAGATATCGAAGTCGAAATATTTGTCCTGAATCGCTTTGTACTTGCCGTTGGCACGGATGGCTGCAATGGCGGCATTCAGGCGCTCAAGGTTGGCCTTGTCACCCTTGCGCACGGCGATGCCGATGCCGTCACCGAAGTATTTCGGGTCGGTAAACGATGGACCTGTGAACGCGTAACCCTTGCCTGCGTCGGTCTTCAGGAAACCGTCCTGCAGCAGGGTGGCGTCGGCGATGGTGCCGTCCAGACGACCCGCACCGATGTCCAGGTAGATTTCGTTCTGCGAACCGTACGGCGTCACTTCCACACCCTTGGGAGCAAGAACTTCACGGGCGAAACGCTCATGGATCGAACCGCGCTGCACGCCGATTTTCTTGCCCTTGAGTTCCGCCAGGCTGTCGCTGATAACGGTGCCGTCTTTCATGACCAGACGGGCCGGGGAATTGTAGTACTTGCCGGTGAAATCCACAGACTTCTTGCGGTCGTCGGTGATCGACATGGACGAAAGGATCGCGTCGATCTTGCGCACTTTCAGTGCAGGGATAAGGCCGTCGAATTCCTGCTCGACCCAGGTGCACTTGACCTTCATTTCTTCACACAGCGCATTGCCGATGTCGTAGTCAAAACCGACGATGCTGCCATCCGGAGCCTTGGAAACGAACGGAGGGTAAGCCGCTTCGATGCCGATTTTCAGCGGTTTTTCATCAGCAAAGATTGGCTGGGCGAGCACGGACAACGCCATCGCGCCAATAAGCATGAGCTTCTTCATTTCCAGGACTCCATCGGTAAAGCACGACAAGTGGCAAAGTGAGCAAGCGCCCAATGTGCGAAAGGACAATCTCGGGGGGAGAGCGACGCCGGGGGCGTGACACCGCATTGGTGGCTCACGGACCTTCGGCGAATGACGGGCATTTTAACGACAGGCTCGAAGTCGATATTTCTTCAATGCGACAACTAGTTACAGATGCACCGAAAAACCCACTACCAGCTATTGACGAAACATATTTCTGCTGACCCAGCAGAGCCAGCTAAACCTGTCATAACAGCAAAAAGCGCGCCCATTATTGGCAAACCCTTCTAATCCGGCAAGCCCAGCGTTCCATATGGCGGATGAAACGCCCTGATGCGTCTCAGCTTCCTACAAGAAAGCCAGAAAACGTCCCACAATGAAGCACCGTCCGACAACGCCGTGTAAACCCGTAACAAACCGATATATATCTCGTTTCCGATACCGGGCCGCACAAACAAAAGCGCCCCGCCCGGCGTTCACCGGACGAGGCGCGCTCAGTCAATGAGCGGTCAGGCAGCGTTCATGGTCTTGTGCGTGTCAATCAGGTGCTGCACCACACCCGGATCGGCCAGCGTCGAGATGTCACCCAGCGCATCGTACTCAGCGGTTGCAATCTTGCGCAGGATACGGCGCATGATCTTCCCCGAACGAGTCTTCGGCAATCCAGGCGCCCACTGGATGAAATCAGGCGAAGCAATCGGACCGATTTCCTTGCGCACCCAGTTGCGCAACTCAGTGCGCAGGGCATCGCTCGGTTCTTCGCCACCGTTGAGGGTCACGTAGACGTAGATGCCCTGCCCTTTCAAGTCATGCGGCACACCGACCACTGCGGCTTCGGCGACTTTCGGGTGCGCAACCATCGCGCTTTCGATCTCTGCGGTGCCCATGCGATGGCCGGAAACGTTGAGCACATCATCTACGCGCCCGGTGATCCAGTAGTAGCCGTCCTCATCGCGACGGGCACCGTCACCGGTGAAGTACATGCCACGGAAGGTCTTGAAGTAGGTGTCGACGAAACGGTCGTGATCGCCATACAGCGAGCGTGACTGACCCGGCCAGGAATCGAGAATCACCAGATTGCCTTCGGCCGCGCCCTCGATGAGGTTGCCCAGGTTGTCCACCAGCGCCGGAATCACGCCGAAGAACGGACGTGTTGCCGAGCCCGGTTTCAGCGCTGTTGCGCCTGGCAGCGGGCTGATCAGAATGCCGCCGGTTTCGGTCTGCCACCAGGTATCGACAATCGGGCAGTTCTGTTTGCCAACGGTGTTGTAGTACCAGCCCCAGGCTTCCGGGTTGATCGGCTCGCCCACCGAACCCAACAGGCGCAGACTGGAACCGTCGGCACCTTCAACAGACTTGGTGCCCTCGGCCATCATGGCGCGGATCGCGGTCGGCGCGGTGTAGAGGATATTGACCTTGTGCTTGTCGATGATTTTCGACACACGCGTGATGTCCGGGTAGTTCGGCACACCTTCAAACAGCAGTGTGGTTGCACCATTGGCCAAGGGGCCATAGACAATGTAGCTGTGCCCGGTGACCCAGCCGACGTCGGCGGTGCACCAGTAGATTTCGCCCGGCTTGTAGTCAAACACACGCTCGTGGGTCAGCGCCGCATAAAGCAGATAACCTGCGGTGGTGTGCAACACACCCTTGGGTTTGCCGGTGGAGCCCGAAGTGTAGAGGATGAACAGCGACTCTTCGGCCCCCATCTCTTTTGGCGCGCAGGTGCTGGAGGCCACTTCCAGAAGCGAGTGGTACCAGATATCACGATGACGGTTCCACTCGATTTCGCCACCGGTACGTTTGCAGACGATGACCTTCTGCACGCTGCTGGTTTCCGGATTGGTCAGTGCACGGTCGACATTCGCCTTGAGCGCAGTCTTCTTGCCACCGCGCAGGCCTTCATCCGCAGTAATGACCACCTTGGAACTGCAATCGATGATCCGGCCAGCCAGTGCTTCCGGCGAGAAACCGCCGAATACCACCGAGTGGATCGCACCGATCCGGGCGCACGCCAGCATGGCGACCACAGCCTCGGGGATCATCGGCATGTAGATAGTGACGACGTCACCACGGTGCACGTCCTGCCCGCGCAGTGCGTTGGCAAACTTGCAGACTTCGGCGTGTAGCTCGCGGTAGGTGATTTCACGGTGCTCGGAAGGGTCATCGCCTTCCCAGATGATCGCAATCGTGTCGCCGCGCTCTGCCAGATGGCGATCCAGGCAGTTATAGGCAACGTTCAGCGTACCGTCGGCGAACCATTTGATATCGACCCGATGGTCGTCGAACGAGGTTTGCTTGACCACACTGAAAGGTTTGATCCAGTCGAGGCTCTGAGCCTGTTCACGCCAGAAACCATCAGGGTTGACCACCGACTGCTGGTACATGGCCTTGTAGGTCGCTTCATCCGTCAGCGTAGTCGCTGCGACTTCTGGGCGGACGGGGTACAGGGAAGCTGCACTCATCTTGGTTACCTCGGTGGATAGTTGTTGTTTTATGCACCCGTTGTATCCCGCCCCACCCGGTGGGGCCATTCGACGTTGGTATTACCGGCGGGACCGGAGCGTCAAGCGCCCCCCCGGATTATTACCGTTTTGATGAAAGCGCTTATCCAAAGTCTTTATATATGTCGCCATGCAACAGGCCTAGAATTCATCTCGCCAATACGGCAACTATCAGCTGCCCCCACGCAGCCCGCTTCTTGATATCAAACAGAGTTCGTACATGACGCTAAGGAAGCTCCGAGCA
>NZ_LJQT01000012.1:0-4190 GCF_001400515.1 Pseudomonas meliae
CACGCTGGAGCGTGGGAACGAGAATCTCAACTATCGTGCGTCGCTCTGCGTCGCATGCCGTTCCGGACGCTCCGCGTCCTCTTTGCCAGGTAGAGCAAAAAGCTGGTCACACTTTCGTCATTTCCACCCACTCAGTCGGGATGTACCGTTCGGGCCTCTGATGATTCAAGGACGAACTCATGGGCCGAAGCCGATACACCATCACCGAACCTGAAAAACCCCACTTCCTGACCTGTACGGTGGTGGAGTGGTTGCCGCTTTTTACCCGGCCTGCTCTGGTGGACGTTCTGTTGAACGCATGGCGCTACCAACAGCTTCATCAAGGACTGCAGCTTTATGGTTACGTTATTCTGGAAAACCATCTGCACTTCGTGGCTCAAGCCCCCGAGCTAGATAAATGTGTGAATAGTTTCAAGTCTTTCACTGCCCGGCAGATAATCCACGTCCTCGAGAAAGCGAATGCCCAGAGCGCGCTTCAGCGTCTGCGCTTTGTCAAACCCATGCACAAGACCGACAGGGTTTATCAGGTCTGGCAGGAAGGGGCTCATGCGGAGCTTGTGTGGAATGAAGCGGTGATGCGTCAAAAGCTCGATTACATTCACCACAACCCAGTTAAAGAGGGGTTATGTGGATGTCGGTGAGCACTGGAGATACTCTAGCGCTCGCGATTATGAGGGGCAGCGCGGTTTGATCGATATTCAGCGCTGGTATTAGCGAATTGATGCGACGCAGAGCGTGCGGAACGAGAATCCAACTATCGTGCGATGCTCCGTGCAGAAGGAGCATCTGTTACTCAACCAAATATCTTCTTGAAGAACACCTGCATGTCTGACCATGAGCTCTGGTCGGCAGCCTTGTTGTAGCCGATGTCCGGGCCGCCGTGGTCGCCGTGGCTCAGGCGGTCGGCGTCGGGGTTGGTGAAGCCGTGCTTGGCGCCTTCGATGCTGACGAATTTGTAGTCTGCCTTGGCGTCGTCCATTTCCTTTTTGAACGCCGCAACGTTTTCAGGGGTGACCATGCTGTCTTTGGCTCCGTGCTCGACCAGCATCGGCACTTTGATGCCCGGTTTGGCCGGGGTATTGGTGACCAGTGCGCCGTGGAAGCTGACTACGCCCAGCAACGGTTCGCCGCGCCGCGCCGCGTCCAGCACGATCTTGCCGCCGAAGCAGTAACCGATCGCTGCAATTTTTTTCGGGTCGGTCTGAGGTTGCTTCTTCAATTGCTCCAGCCCGGCATCAAAGCGCTTGTCAGCCGCATCACTGTCCTTGAGCGCAGCCTGCATGAACGCCATTGCGTCCTTCGGGTGCTCGGTGTTCTTGCCTTCGCCGTACATGTCGATGGCCATGGCGCTATAGCCCAGTGCAGCCAGATCGCGGGCGCGGCGCTTGGCGTAGTCGTTCAGGCCCCACCACTCGTGAACCACCAGAACACCGGGGCGTGGACCTTTTACCGCGTCGTCGTAAGCGTAGTAACCCACCAGTTTGGTTCCGTCGGCACTCTTGTAATCGATCTGCTCGGTCTTGATCGCCGCCTGGGCGAGGCCGGTCAGGCCCATCATGATCATTGCAATCCACACACGCATGGTCAGCTCCTTTTGATAGTTTGAGGTCGCAAACAACCATAGCCGATTCCGCTGCATCCGGTGTAGATGACTGTTCAGCGCCGGTTCATGCCGTGTTCAGTCGGGGTTCAGCCCGGCGCGATTACTGTTGGGCCGTACCTTGACAGCGTCCCCGAGCGCAAAAGGAGTCGATATGTTGAATCTCAACAAGTTTTTCCTGGCCTTGGCTTTTCTGGGTGGCAGCGCCGCAGCGCAGGCGGGCGATGGTCGGCTTGACGTGGCTCGTATCGAGTTCGGCAAGACCAGCGAAAGGCTTGATGACGCCAACAGCTGGGGGCATGCGCTCGGGGAACAGGCACATACCAATGTTTCTGTGGGCACACTTTATTCACCGCCGGTTTACGGCACCCTGACAGGGACTCACAATGGTGTGCCTGTCAGCCGCGAAATCCTGCTGGGCAGCTATGATGTGACACAACACGTGCCCGTCAGCGCCCGCCTGTTGAGTACTGATGCGACGATGTCGTTTCATTCTTTGTCTTGAGGCTGCGATTGTGCCTGGGAGAGCTGCATGAAGTTGTTGGTAGTTGAGGATGAAGCGCTGCTGCGCCACCACCTGAGAACCCGTCTGACCGAAGCGGGACATGTGGTGGAAGCGGTGGCCAACGCTGAGGAAGCGTTGTATCAGGTCACGCAATTCAATCACGACCTGGCCGTGATCGATCTGGGCTTGCCGGGCATCGGTGGGCTGGACCTGATTCGGCAGTTGCGCACCGTGGGCAAGGCGTTTCCGATTCTGATCCTGACCGCGCGCGGCAATTGGCAGGACAAGGTCGAAGGGCTGGCGGTCGGCGCTGACGACTACGTGGTCAAACCCTTCCAGTTCGAAGAACTGGAAGCGCGGCTCAACGCCTTGTTGCGGCGTTCCAGCGGCTTCATTCAGTCCACCATCACGGCTGGCCCGCTGCTGCTGGACCTCAATCGCAGGCACGCCGCGCTGGCTGAACAACCGCTGGCGCTGACCGCCTACGAATACCGCATCCTCGAATACCTGATGCTCCATCACCAGCAAGTGGTGCCCAAAGAGCGCCTGATGGAGCAGCTGTATCCTGATGACGACGAACGCGACCCAAACGTGATCGAAGTGCTGGTCGGTCGCCTGCGTCGCAAGCTGGACAGCAACGTGGCGTTCAAACCTATCGAAACCGTGCGCGGCATGGGCTACCTGTTCAATGAGCGCTGTACGTGATTCGTTCGCTTCGCCTGCGCCTGATGCTGGGTGCCGCCACTCTGGCGGTGATCTTCATGCTGCTGATGCTGCCTGCTTTGCAGGGGGCGTTCAGCCTGGCGCTGCGCGGGGCGATAGAGCAACGCCTGGCTTCCGACGTGACCACCATGATTTCTGCGGCGCGCGTCGAAGACGGCCATCTATTGATGCCGTCTGTGCTGCCGGGCGAACAGTTCAACCTGCCGGGCAGTCGTCTGCTGGGCTACATCTATAACCGCCAGGGGCAGATGGTCTGGCGCTCACTGTCCACCGAAGGCGAGAACATCGACTACCGCCCGCAGTATGACGGGCAGGGCAGCGAGTTCACCAAGATCAAGGAAATCAATGGCGATGAGTATTTCGTCTATGACGTCGAGATCCGGCTGCTCGGCGGGCGCAATGCCGCGTTCAGTATCGTCGCCGTGCAGCCCTTGCGCGGCTATCAGGAAACCATCGACGGTTTGCGCCGCAAGCTCTATCTGGGCTTTGGCGCAGCACTGGCGGTGCTGCTCGGGTTGCTGTGGATGGGCCTGACCTGGGGGTTGCGTGCCTTGCGCGGCCTGAGCCAGGAACTGGATCAGGTGGAAGCCGGCGTGCGCGACAGCCTGAGCGAGGAGCATCCCAGCGAACTGCTGCGTCTGACCGACTCGCTCAACCGCCTGCTGCGCAGCGAACGTGAACAGCGGATTCGTTACCGTGATTCGCTGGATGACCTGGCCCACAGCCTGAAAACACCGCTGGCGGTCTTGCAAGGGGTCAGCGAAAACATCGCCAAGCGCCCCGAAGATGTCGAGCAGGCGTGGGTGCTGCAATCGCAGATCGAGCGCATGAGCCAACAGATTGGCTATCAACTGCAACGGGCCAGCCTGCGCAAGAGCGGTCTGGTGCGCCATCACGTCATGCTGCGGCCTGTGGTCGAAAGCCTGTGCAACACACTCGACAAGGTGTATCGCGACAAACAGGTCAAGGCCACGCTGGACCTGCCGGAGCATTGTCAGGTGCACATGGAAGAGGGCGCGTTGCTGGAAATGCTCGGCAACCTGCTGGAAAACGCCTATCGGCTATGCCTGAGCGAAGTACGCGTGAGCTTTACCCGCTCAGCGGACGGCGATGAACTGTGCGTCGAAGACGACGGCCCCGGCGTCCCGCAAAGCCAGCGCGCGCGCATTCTCGAGCGTGGCGAACGCCTGGACCGCCAGAACCCTGGGCAAGGCATTGGTCTGGCGGTGGTCAAGGACATCATCGAAAGCTACGGCGCACAACTGACCCTGGGCGATTCCCCGCTGGGCGGCGCGGCGTTCAGGATTCATTTCCTGGCGCAGTGAGGGTGTGTTCGTCCAGTTTCAAGAGCGGACGCAGAGC
>NZ_LJQT01000012.1:4285-9929 GCF_001400515.1 Pseudomonas meliae
CACACCTCTGCGCGTCACCAGGTACTCCAGTCACCACAGAAAGACGGCGGATACCCGCCACTGTGTGCCCATTTTTCCCACCATACGGCGGAAAACCGCCACGTCTTTTTCGGTTTGCGTCTACCGTTACCCGTCTGCGCCTTGTAATGCGGGGTTTTGATGGCTATTTGATTCTATGGCACGCCTATTGCTATCTACATGGCAGAGGCCTGCCTTGCGCAGCTCGACAAAACAAATCCCTCCAGTGCAGGAGGGTTAGCGCTTTATAGGCTCGCGTGCATCAGGTGAAGATGCCGACGACGCCCTTGAGGAAAACTGCAATGACGACTCGTCAGCCCATCTACAAATCCCTCTATTTTCAGGTAATCGTTGCGATTGTCATCGGTATCCTGATCGGTCACTTCTACCCGGACACCGGCAAGGCTCTAAAGCCGCTGGGTGACGGGTTTATCAAACTGATCAAGATGGTTATCGCGCCGATCATCTTCTGTACCGTCGTCAGCGGCATCGCCGGCATGCAGAACATGAAGTCGGTCGGCAAGACCGGCGGTTATGCGCTGCTGTACTTCGAGATCGTTTCGACCATCGCTCTGTTGATCGGTCTGATCGTGGTCAACGTGGTTCAGCCGGGTGCCGGCATGAACATCGACGTCAGCACGCTCGACGCATCCAAGATCGCGGCTTACGTCACTGCCGGCCAGGATCAGAGCATCGTCGGCTTCATCCTCAACGTGATTCCGAACACCATCGTCGGCGCGTTTGCCAACGGCGATATCCTGCAAGTCCTGATGTTCTCGGTGATCTTCGGCTTCGCCCTGCATCGTCTGGGTTCGTACGGCAAGCCGGTTCTGGACTTCATCGATCGCTTCGCCCACGTGATGTTCAACATCATCAACATGATCATGAAGCTGGCACCCATCGGTGCGTTCGGTGCCATGGCCTTCACCATCGGTGCCTACGGCGTAAGCTCGCTGGTGCAGCTGGGTCAGTTGATGATCTGCTTCTACATCACCTGCGCGCTGTTCGTGGTGCTGGTGCTGGGTGCCATCTGCCGCGCTCACGGTTTCAGCGTCTTCAAGCTGATTCGTTACATCCGTGAAGAGCTGTTGATCGTACTGGGTACTTCCTCGTCGGAATCGGCCCTGCCACGCATGCTGATCAAGATGGAGCGTCTGGGCGCCAAGAAATCTGTCGTGGGTCTGGTTATCCCGACGGGTTACTCGTTCAACCTCGACGGTACGTCTATCTACCTGACCATGGCTGCCGTGTTCATCGCTCAGGCGACCAACACGCACATGGACATCACCCACCAGATCACTTTGTTGCTGGTGTTGCTGCTGTCCTCCAAGGGTGCTGCTGGCGTAACCGGTAGCGGCTTCATCGTTCTGGCTGCAACCCTGTCGGCTGTCGGCCACCTGCCAGTTGCCGGTCTGGCGCTGATTCTGGGTATCGACCGCTTCATGTCCGAAGCCCGCGCCCTGACCAACCTGGTCGGTAACGCTGTTGCCACCGTTGTGGTTGCCAAGTGGGTCGGCGAGCTGGACACCGACAAGCTGCAGTCCGAGCTGACTTCCGGTGGCTCTGCCATTTTGGAAACCCGTCCTGAAGACGACCTCGGCGTTGCCGAAGGCCCGACTCCAGCCGGTGCGGTGAATACCACCAAAACCGTCTGATTAACCGTCAGGCCATAAAAAACCCATCTTCGGATGGGTTTTTTTATGCCTGTCGTTTGTCTGGGGAGTTATTCCGTGCGCGTCTCGCCGCTGAACACCAATGGCTCGCGGCAGCGGCGGCAAAGGTAGCGCCGGCCCTTGCGAACCATGCTGTGACGCTGGGCAGTGAACGGAAAGTCGCTGTCCGGGCAAGGGCAGCGGTAGATGTAACGGATCACGCTGCGTCGCTTGACGGCGTAGGTGTGGCAGCGGTTGGGTGGCAGTTCATAGACGCCGCGCATGATCAGTTGCCATTCTTCGCCATGTGGCTGGATGCTGCCGCCAAACAGCTGGTGGGCAATCAGGTGCGCGACTTCGTGCGGCACGGTCTGGCGCAGGAAGTCTTCGGCGTTTTCCTTGTAGAGCTGCGGATTGAAGCGCAGCAGGTTTTCGTGCAGGTGAGCGACACCTGCCTTCTGGCCGCGCAACTGGAAACTGACCACTGGGCGTTTGAAGGTGCGTTTGAAGAAGGTTTCGGCTTGTTGGTAACAGGTTTCAACGCGTGAATTGAGTTGGTCGGGCATGCTTTAGGATTCTCCAGTGCGCCAAGTATGCCGCAATGTGACTACGCTCTGAAAATGCTGGCCGCCCGGTGGTCGTTTTTGATCAAGGGCGATTGCCAGTCTGAACAGCACGCGCGCAGCATATTTAACCAAAGGTCGGTTATAGGTAAAATGCCCGGCTTTTCTCAAGCTACCGTCAGCGGATATTTCCATAAATGGGCACCCTTTCAGTCAATCAGAACAAACTGCAGAAACGTCTGCGTCGGCTGGCCGGCGAGGCGGTTGCCGACTTCAACATGATCGAAGAGGGTGACAAGGTCATGGTCTGCCTGTCCGGCGGCAAGGACAGTTACACCATGCTCGATGTGCTGATGCACTTGCAGAAAGTCGCGCCGATCAAATTCGACATCGTGGCCGTCAACATGGACCAGAAGCAGCCTGGCTTCCCCGAGCACGTGCTGCCTGCGTATCTGAAAGAGCTGGGTATCGAGTACCACATCGTCGAGAAAGACACCTATTCAGTGGTCAAGGAATTGATTCCTGAAGGCAAGACGACCTGTTCGCTGTGTTCACGGCTGCGTCGTGGCACGCTGTATACCTTCGCTGATGAAATAGGTGCTACCAAGATGGCACTGGGGCATCATCGAGACGATATCGTCGAGACGTTCTTCCTCAACATGTTTTTCAACGGCTCGCTCAAGGCAATGCCACCCAAGCTGCGTGCCGACGATGGCCGTAACGTGGTGATTCGTCCATTGGCGTATTGTCATGAAAAGGACATTCAGGCCTATTCAGACCTTAAACAGTTTCCGATCATCCCGTGCAACCTCTGCGGCTCTCAGGAGAACCTGCAACGTCAGGTGGTCAAGGGCATGTTGATCGACTGGGAGCGCAAGACACCGGGTCGCACGGAAAGCATCTTCCGCGCCCTGCAGAACGTACAGCCCTCGCAACTGGCTGACCGCAACCTGTTCGACTTCAGCAACCTGCGCATCGACGAAACCGCTGCGTCGCGGTTCGTCAATGTGGTGAATATCTGAGGGTGCTCAGTGGTTGACGGTGAACGCCAGCATGGCTGACAGCTGGCACATCGGCCGACCGCTTTCTGCGTGCCATTGGTTGAAGACGTCCTGCACAATCGCCTGATCGCGTTTGCTTGTGGGCACGCGGTCGACAATATCCTGCGCATTCAGCGCGGCCACCACGTCCCAGGTCGGAATGAAGGTGTCCTTGCCAATCATGCGCAGAAAGCGTGGCGCTGACAGTCCGCCCATCTGGTTGCCGTGTTTGGCCAGGTACTGCCACAAGCCAGTAATGTTATCGACCGGCCACTCGGCGATGAATTTGCCGAAACTGCCGTGCTCCTGTTCGATGTCCAGAACCAGCTGCGCATTGCGCGGCACGCTCTTGAGTTTGCCCAGGTGGCGGATGATGCGCGCATCCTGCATCAGCCGCTCCAGGTGATCAGCACCCATCAGCACGACTTTTTCCGGGTCGAAGCGGAAGAAGACCTCCTCGAACGCCGGCCATTTAGAGTCCACCAGACTGTGTTTCAGGCCTGCACGAAACACGCGCAGGGCCATGGTCGACAGATAGCGGTCGGCGCTGATGGCTTGCAGTTGTTTCGGTGTCTTCGGGGTGGGCAGGTGGGCTTCCAGTGCTTTGGCGGAGCCGAATCGATTCAGGCAATACTCGTTCAGCCATTTGTAGTCTTGCATCGGTTCTCCAAAGAAATTCAACAGGCAGGTCAAGGGTTCAGACCGACCCTTGCCCTGCAAGTTTGCGATTTAACTGAAAGCGTCAGACCACGCCCTGCCGACTCAACTGCGTGCTGTGTCCAGTTGCAAGGCGGTTTTGGCCAGGCGCTGGCCCAGTGCACGGCACAGGTCAGTCTCATGGCGGTCCAGCGCGCGCTTGCCATCGGCACCGGCGTGATGACTGGCACCATAAGGCGTGCCACCCCCAGCGGTTTCCAGCAGCGCCGATTCGCTGTAGGGCAGACCCATGATCAGCATGCCGTGGTGCAACAACGGCAGCAGCATCGACATCAGCGTGGTTTCCTGGCCGCCGTGCAGGCTGGCAGTGGAAGTGAAGACGCCTGCGGGTTTGCCGACCAGTGCGCCGGTCAGCCAAAGGTTGCTGGTACCGTCGAGAAAGTATTTCAGCGGGGCGGCCATGTTGCCGAAGCGCGTCGGGCTGCCCAGCGCCAGGCCTGAGCAGTTTTTCAGGTCGTCGAGGGTCGCGTACAGCGCGCCGTTTTCCGGGATCTCAGGGGCGGTCGCTTCGCAGTCGGCGGAAACGGCAGGAACGGTGCGCAGCCGTGCTTCCATGCCGCCCAGCTCGATACCGCGGGCAATCTGCCGGGCCATTTCGCTGGTGGAACCGTTGCGGCTGTAATAGAGGACCAGAATGTAAGGTGTGCTCACGGCAGCAGCTCCAGGATGTTCTTGGGTGGGCGGCCAATCACAGCCTTGTCGCCTGCGACCAGAATAGGCCGCTCGATCAGTTTGGGGTGCGCGGCCATGGCGGCGATCAGTTGCTCGTCGCTCAGGCTCGGGTCGGCCAGGTTGAGTTGCTTGTAATCATCTTCGCCGGTACGCAGCAGTTGCCGGGCAGTGATGCCCAGCTTGCCGAGCAGGTCACGCAAACGCTCTGCGTCGGGCGGGGTTTCCAGGTACAGGACGATATCGGGCGTCAGGCCGCGGGCCTGAAGCAGTTCCAGCGCGCCGCGGGATTTGCTGCAGCGCGGGTTGTGATACAGCGTCAGATCGGTCATTTGCACGTCGCATCTTGTGTGGGGTGGCGTATTCTAACCAGCGATGGCACTGTCCGACATATCGAATGGTCAATAGTCGTAGCCTGGATATAAGTGATTGCAGGTTGAACGGGGCGAGGAAGGAAACAAATGGCAAGGCGATTAACAGCAGCAGTGATACTTTTCGGCAGCTTGCTGCTCAGCGGATGTGGCGTGGACCTGGGCACTGACCAGAACGGCCAGAAGGTGGCCAGCGAGCGAATCAAGGGGCATTGGCTGGTGGTGAACTACTGGGCCGAATGGTGTGGCCCGTGCCGTACCGAGGTGCCGGAATTCAACGCATTGTCCGAACAGCTCAAGGACAAGAAGGTCACGGTGCTGGGTGTCAACTTTGACAATCTGCAGGGCGACGAGCTGAAAAACGCTGCCAACGCACTGGGTATCAAATTCACCGTGCTGGCTCAGGACCCAGCCGAGCAGTACAGCCTGCCGCCCTCCGAAGCGCTGCCGGTGACCTACATCATCGACGACAAGGGCAAGATGCGCGAGCAACTGCTCGGTGAGCAGTCAGCCGCCACCGTGATCCAGAAGCTCAAGGCATTGCGCGGGGAGGGGTGATCGGATCGATTTTCGACGCTCTGCGCCGTAACGAGGACGCGGAGCGTCCAGAACGG